>JBGCDW010000248.1:0-48731 GCA_045105775.1 Aureispira sp. | reverse complement strand
AAACGCCCCTACTGCATATTTCGCAAAACGCCCCTACTGCATATTTCGTAAAACGCCCCTACTGCATATTTCGCAAAACGCCCCTACTACATTCTATTCGGCATATCTATGCCTACTAGTTTTCCAGCAGCCTTAAGTGCCACAGCAACGGCTTTGCTCATATCCAAACGGAATGAGGTTGCAGCAGGATCATTGGCATCTAAAATGGTGGTATTGCCCCAAAATTTGTGAAATTCTTTGGCCAAATCGTACAAATAATTGGCAATATCAGCAGGATTGTAATTCTCTGCTGCCTTTTGAATAACGCTGGGCAATTCATGTACTAAGACCAAAATATCGCGTTCTGTTTCGCTGAGTTGGTACTGCTCATAAGACACCAATTCAATATTCTTCTCCTGTACCATGCGCTGCACCGACTGTGTTCGTACATGCGCATTCTGAATATAAGGCCCTGTTTGTCCTTGCAATTCAATAGACTGCTTGGGGTCAAAGATCATGCGTTTTTTGGGTTCTACTTTGAGAATAAAAAACTTGAGTGCTCCCAACGCCACACTTTTCCAAATGGCTTGTTTTTCTTCCAAGCTCAATTCTTCTAGCTTTTCACGCTCTTCTGATGCTTCCTTTACTTGCTGAATCACGTCATCCATCAAGTTATCGGCATCTACAACCGTGCCCTCTCTTGATTTCATTTTGCCTGTGGTCAAATCTACCATTCCATACGAAAGGTGATGACAGTTTTTGGCAAAATCGTGTCCCAAACGTTTCAAGATTTCAAACAGCACTTTGAAGTGGTAATCTTGCTCATTGCCCACTACATAGACCATTTTATTCATGGCAAAATCTTGATGACGCAAGGCTGCTGTTCCTAGATCTTGGGTAATGTACATAGAGGTGCCATCACTTCTCAATACTACTTTTTCATCTAGTTTTGCATCTTTGAGATCAATCCAAGTAGAGCCATCGTCTTTCTTAAAAAAGATACTCTTATCTTGTGCCAGCTCTTGCTTTACCAAATCTTTTCCGACCAAGTAGGTTTGTGATTCGTGGTACAATTTATCAAAATCAACGCCTAGTTTCGTGTAGGTTTGCTCAAAACCACTGTAGACCCAACCATTCATGGTAGACCACAATTCGCGTATAGCGGGGTCATTGGCTTCCCATTGTTGCAACATGGTTTTGGTGGCTTTGCCTAAAACGCTGTATTCATTAAAATAGGTTGTTTTGGCAAAAGTTCCTTTGATATATTTCTGGAAGCCTTCTTCAAACATAGCTTCCGCAGCTTTTTCTCTTTCTTCCTCTTCTTCTATTTTTTTCAACAGCTTCTTGTTAAGAAATTTGGCTCTAGGAGCTTTTTCTTTGGCAGCTGCAATCACGTCTTTGCCCGCTGTGGTCTCTTGCCAAGCCTTGTATTCTTCTTGAAAGTGTGTTTCAAAAGCCACATAGTATTTGCCAACCAAATGATCGCCCTTCATGCCTGTAGAGGCGGGTGTTTCGCCATTGCCAAAACGCTGCCATGCCAACATAGATTTGCAAATATGCACCCCTCTGTCATTGATAATCTGCACTTTCTTGACGGTGTACCCTGCTGCTTTTAGAATTTCGGCCATAGCATAACCCAGCAAGTTGTTTCTGATGTGCCCCAAGTGCAGCGGCTTGTTGGTATTGGGCGAAGAATATTCTACCACCACCGTTTGCCCATTAGATGGGTGCTGCCCATAGCTATCGGCTTGCTCCATTACCTGTTGCACAAAGTTGGTCCAATAGCCATTACCAATACTCAAATTGCAAAAACCTGCCCCTTGTGCCTGTGCCGCATCAAATGCCTTGCTCTGTTGAAGGAGTTGTGGTGCCAATTCTGCTGCAATTTCATTGGGGCGTTTTCCTAGTCGCTTGGCAAACGGAAAGGTAACGACAGCATAATCGCCCTCTAAGTGCTTAGGAATTTGCTTGATTTGCACTTGCGTTGCTGGAACATCCTGTTGGTATAATTCCTTAATGGCAAGGCTTACTTCTTCTTTGATAATTGCTTCTATATTCATTTTTTATCTACGCTAAAGAGGCATGGTGCCTCTATCTATGATGCACTATTTGTTTTGGATTACAAGGGTTGTAACTATTGGAAGTCATGTATTTGTTCCCTTAAGCTAACGTTATTTACAACCAATGGGCAAAATTAGTATAATAGGCTTGATTACAAATAAATTTAAGCCTAAAAATACATCTTTTTTGTTGGTGAGAATAAGCATTGGGCCTACTCCAAAAAAATAGCACTCACTTTCCTTGTACAGAAAGCAAGTGCTTTGGTTGATTTATTCTAATAAGTAGAAGGTATTTTATTTTTTGAATGGATTTTTGAAGGAACCAAATGGATTGGTGTTCTTTTTGCCATCGCCTTTCTTATCATCATTAGACTTAAAAACATCTCCCAGTTTGTTGGGGTCTATTTTGGGCTTGTCCCCTCCTTTTAAGACATTCTGTATATTGGTATTCTTAAGGCTGTCTAAGGCTCCCTGAGGATTGCTGGCCGCTTGTTGGGCCAATTTTCGAGCACGTTCTTCTGCTTCTGCTTTCAGGCGTTGTTTTTCGGCATCTATGTGCGCTTGTGCTTCTGCTTTGAGCCGATCTGCTTCTGCTTTGGCCTTGGCTTCCATTTCATCTTTTACTTTCTGTGCTTCATCCTTGATCGTATTGGTAACTTGCTGTCCAATATTGCCTGCACCGCCTTCTGCTCCTAGTAAGTTGACTTTAAATTTAGGTTTAGTCATCGTACCTAGAATATCCACTTGCAAATTGACAAACTTACTATCCTTAAGATTCAAGCCCAATTTCTGCGCCTGTGGTGTCAAGGCAGATAAGCCCTTATCCAATTGTCCATTAACAGCATTTCCTACAGGGCTTTGTGCCAACAATTCTCTAGGAACACGCAATTTCATATCGTAATCCATGGTATTGTCCAAGCCGTGCGAACCTCCCAAAATAACATCCATTCCCTCAACTTGGTAACTGGCAGGATCGACCTTGAGGCGACCATCCTCTATGGTAAAGAAATTGATGGTATTGCCCAAATCCAGTTGTTTGAGGGAATTTAAATTTAGTTTTTCGCCCAATTGCTTCAGAGCACTACTGTTTCTCACTTTGGTATCAAAGGTTTCAAAAACGCCCTTAGAAACAATAGAAGCCATGTCTGGGTACATATTATTCAACAAATCGCCCTCAATTTTAAATTCTGAATTAAAATTGCCGTAAACAGACTTGAGAATAGGCACAAATTTTTCGGACAATCCAACTTGACGAACAATTTCTTGAATGTTCAAACGCTTCACATCATAACCAAACGCAAATTTGGGCTGTTCTGGGTTTTGTGCATTGTACAAACCATTCATCACTATTTCGCCACCAAAAGCATCAGCATGTAACGCAGCAATATCTACCATTTGGTCATAGATGCGTACTTCTGCTTGTACATTCTTAAGGTCATAATTATCATACAACAAACGCTTGAAAGTAGCAAACAGGGTAAAGTCTATATTGGCTGGAATTTGAATAGGTTCTAAATCACTCTCCATTTGTTCTACATCTTCTGGGAGCGGCTCATTGCTTGGTTCTGGTTCGGGAGCCGAGCCATCCTCAGTCATAAACTGGTTGAGGTTCATGTAATTGGAATAAAGCGTCAGATTTCCTTTAATTTTTTCCTCATTAAATAGATACCCAAACACATTTTCCAGCATTCCTTTGGCTTTGACATCCACTTTGCCTACCAACATTTCAAAGTTCCTGAGAGTGGCTTGAGAAGGAGAAAAATCACCATCAAAGGCTACATTAACAATACTGTAATTCTCATAACGAATGGCTTTCATATCGGCTTGTAGATCAAATTCAAAATCTTCAAACATAGGCGTACTAGCTGTTGTAGTATCATCCATTCTAGTAGCAATATCTTGATCTGCTCTTCGTTCGTTGACACCCTCCTCTTCTGCTGCTTCTGTATCTCCCCCTGCATTTAGAATCTGATTGGCATCAAAATAATTAGAACTCAATTTTAATGCACCTCGCATAATGCTATTTCTAGAAAAATAAGCCATAATGTTGTCCAACTCTCCCTTGCCTTTCAGATCACTGTTTCCAATATTAAAATCAAAATCTAACAGATTGACAGATTTAGGATTGAACTCCATTTCCAAATTATTCACTTTGACTGGTGGCAAATCTGTGGTGTTGTAGTTCATGCCTTTTACACTCAATTTGCCTGCTGTTTTCACTTTGTCATACTGTTTCTTATCCACATAAGAAAGGCGTGTATCTACCTCCAAGTTGGCTTTGATAATTCCCGTCAACTTAGAAACGCCCTCCATAGGAAAAGCTTGTTGCAATTGATCGAGATCTATCGTTCCATCAACTGTCGTTTGAACATCAGGATCACTAATTGGAGTCTTCAGGTTCAAGGTAGCATCAAAGGGATTATTGCCCAACTCTATATGAAAGCGTGGAATTTGAACAGTCATTTCGTCCAAATTAGAAGAAGGGTTATTAACGGCTACTTTGGTATTAATATTCTTAATAGGCAATGGCAAATCTGGATACTGTACTTCGGCATCCTCTACTACCAAATTAACAGCAAAAGCAGGCAATCTTTTATCGTTATAAATTCCCTTGGCAAAACCATCCAATTGTACTTTTCCTTTGGTTTGTACATCGTCAAAATCGGCTGTATAGGCAGCAGGCACCAAAGATAGAATACTAGCGAACGACGTTTTGGGAGCATTGAATTTTAGATCGAGTTTAAGGTCTTTATCATTGGGTAGACGCACGCTCCCATCTGCATTTAACTCCAAGGCATTGATGCGAAAGCTGTTGTCTTTGAGCGTATATACTTGATTGGCTAAATCTAGATTAGCGTTAAAATCAATACCGATTTTGGCCTTTCTCAAATAACGGGCATTGCCTAGCTGAACCGTAAATTCTTCGATACTAGTTTCTGTAACAAAGTCCACCAAGGATTGTGAAAAATCACCGCTTCCACTATGATCCAAATCATTCATTTCTACATAAATCCCACCTGGCTCATCATCGTAAATTAGATTTAGATTGTTGATTTCCCAGTGGTCGATAGCCAAAGCCAATTCGCCCTCACTGCTGCTAGTAGTAGCAGTAGGCTCAGTAGTGGTATCTGTACTAGGTTTGGCAATATCATAATTGGCTTTACCATTTTTGAGCACCTTGACATAAAAATCAGCATCATCTAGCATAATACCATTGATGGTATAAGTGCCATTGATAATGTCCATAATATTTACCGTAAAATAGAATTGACCAATATCTGCCAATTTTTTACCTTCAAACTCTTCTTTTCCTGTTACGGTCAATTCTTCTATACTAAAGCTAACATTGGGAAAATCATGAAAGATAGACAGCCCTGTTGCTGTTTCATCAAAATCCAATTTGGCATTAATTTGCTCATTCGCAAATTCCTTTCCCAGGAGCAATAAATCATCCTTAAAGAAGTAAGGAACTAAAATAGCAGCAGCTATTAGTAGCACAACAAGGCTACCACTTACAATTAAAAGTTTTTTAAGTATTTTTCTTGGTTTGGCCATCGATTATTGTGTTTGATTAATAATAACTGGATGTAATAATAAATGTGTTAAGTTATTAGCCTAAGTTAATATTTTGTAGATATTTTCCACCAATTAGCACTAAACAATATCATACTTTTGATAGTTGAGCATAAGTACTACTTGTATAAAGGAGTGCAGTATACCTGTCAAAAATCATCCAAGTATCCTCTTACTTACCTATTTATGTCTTTATTTCCTCAATCGGTTTTGCCCCAAAGCGATATGGTTTGGTATTATCCCAATTTCTTATCGGCTCAATTGGCTAGTAATTATTATACTAAACTTAGTAAAAGTTTGGATTGGAAACAATATCCTATACGTCTATTTGGTAAAACAATGCTTCAACCACGCCTTATTGCTTGGTATGGTGCTACAAATACCCGTTATAAATACGCTCAAACCACGCTTATTGCGTCAGGCTGGACAACGGAACTAGCGGCTTTACAACAACAGATTGCAGCCAAGACAACATGTACCTTCAACTCTGTATTGGCCAATTGGTATCGCAATGGTCAAGACAGCATGGGCTGGCACAGCGATGATGAAAAAGAACTAGGCTCTACCCCTTGTATTGCCTCCATAAGCTTGGGAGCAGCCCGAAAATTACACTTCAGAACAGTTCAAAAACCTCACCAACGTGCTAGTATACTGTTAGAGCATGGTAGCTTACTCCTTATGCAGGGCAATAGTCAACAACTCTGGCAACACCAAATCCCCAAAAGTAAGCGGGTTCAAGAGGGCCGCATCAATCTCACCTTTCGACAGATTCTAACAAGTTAAGTAGGCTTCAACCAAGAAGCTACAAAAAAAGGCCATTCCAAATTTCTTCAGAATGACCTTTTGTTTATTTATTGATAACTGTTTCTTATCGAATCAGCATAAATTCACCTCTAATAAAGATTGGTTCGCCTCTATCTGGTACATATTCAAATACGTAGATATAAGCATCTTGTGGTTGTGGTACCCCTTGGAATGTTCCATCCCAAGAGTGGTTCACATTGTCATTGTACATTACTTGTCCCCAACGGTTGTAGATCGTAAACTGTATGACCTTATCCGACTGCATCAAACCAGCAGGCTGGAAGAAATCGTTAATATTGTCCCCGTTTGGTGTAAATGCGGTCGGCATACCTAAGTACGATTCTACCGTTACACGTACTGAATCTCTAACGGTACAAACACCAGCAGTAGCGTCAAAGTATAACCAAGTTTCACCCTCTCCTGTACCAGTAATAGTGGTAACAGGAATTGTTGCATCGGTTACATCTACAACAGTAGAATCTTCTTCTGTCCAACCATATACAGGATTGGCAAAGTTAGTGCTCACCCCTGCATTGATATCCACTACATCGTTCAATTGTATAGAGAATTCTCTCTGACCAGGAGCATTAATCCAAGCTTGAGCGGTTAGTGTAACATTGACAACATTGATACTTTGTGTGGCTACACAAGTTCCAGAAGTTACTGTTACTGTATAAGAGCCAGCAGTTAGGTTACTAATGTCCTGAGTCGTTGCCCCATTTGACCATAAGTAGCTTACACTAGCAGGATTACCCACTAATAATTCTAAGTTGGCATAAGAGGAAGAATCCCCATTACAGTTGATGTCATCTTTGTCAACAATAGCAATTTCTAAGCTATCATTGCTTAAGGTAACAGGCCCTGCAATAGCCGTACATCCTTGGTAAGTTACAGTTACCGTGTAAGGATTATTCGGCATCAATCCAGTTATTGTAGGAGTTGTTTCTCCATTGCTCCAAGCATACGTAAATGGACCAGGTGTGCCATCTGGCGTTACGGTCATTTGACCATTATTCAAGTTACAAGTAGGATTAACAATATCTGCCAAAGCAATGTTTGCAATTAAAGTTGGTTGTACCAAAGTAACACTAGAAATATCAGAACATCCAGTAGCAGGATCCGTAACCGTTACAAAGTAAGTACCTGCAATTAGGTTAACAGCAGGGTTGGTAGTTTGTCCACCTGTCCAAACAAAGTTTAATGGCCCAGTAGCACCTGTTGTTAATACAGTAGCATCACCATCACCCAATCCACAAGAAGGATCATTGCTGTTAAATCCAACAATTGATAGCGCGCTTGTATTCACTAAGTTTACAGTAGCCACATCGGTACATCCATTACTCAAACCCGTAACCGTTACGGTGTAGGTTCCAATACCTAAACCAGTTACCAAAGCAGTCGTTTGACCACCAGCATTTGGAGTCCATTGATAAGAATAACCAACGGAATCGCCTGTTGCTACAGCCGTAATTTGGCCATTAGAAACAGAACAACCTGGGTTGATGGTAGGCATAGCAGTGATAGAAACCGTTGGGCTTCCTGTGATTGTCACACTAGCCGTAGCAATACAACCATTTAGATCCGTTACGGTAACAGAAGTTACCCCTGAAGGTAATCCCGAAGCAGATGGTCCGTTCGGTATACCATTTGACCATTGGTAAGTATAGTTATTAGCATTGCCTACCATATTAAAGGTAGAGAATACCGTTGCAGTACCGTCTCCTACACAACTATTACTTGGTGTGCTATTGAGCGTAATGCTTGGCAAACCAGGGAATGGCGAATTGACCGTAACATCTGTTACATCCGTACATCCATTGGCATCGGTTACCGTAACCGTGTAGGTACCACGCGGTAAGTTCGTTGCTGTTGTGGTAGTTTGGCTACCAGCAGCAACATCCCATAGATAATTGTAAGCAGTAGTACCACCTACAACAGCGACAGTACCTGTTCCATCAGTATCGGCAAAACAAGTAGTTAATGTAGTAGTGTCTACTGATAATACTAAAGTATCAGGTTGTGTAATTACAACCGTATCTGAATTGGTAAAACAACCAAATGTATCCGTCAAGAAGGCATAATATACACCTGCTGGCAATCCAGTAAAGACAACCGTATCTGCTGCGCCTGTACCTGAAGCAACAGGAACACCAATTTGAACACCTGAAGTATCAAACAAAGTTCCTGTATAAACAGGGTGATCGCCCAATACGCCACCGCTAATAGCAATAGAGATCGCTCCATCGTTGGCATTAAAACAGCTCAAGTTCGTAACCGTAGAGCTATTAGGCATTGGGCAAGGAGTGGTACAACACTCTAAGAATGTAGCACCATTCACAGGGCAAAAACTAGCAGCCCCTACAGGACGTACAAAGAGTACTACACAATCACCATTGGTTAAGTTATTGACTAATAAAGAAGAATCGGCTAGAAGGCGTGGAATCCAAGTTATCCCTGAATCCAAGCTATATTCCCAGCTCAAAGCTCCTGGAGAGCCACCCCACTCAAACAATACAGAAGTTGCTTGATTGGCAGGTGTTCCACAAGTTAGTGTAGGAATCGGAATAGTAGAACGTACTGCTACTTCGATAGAATCGTTTTGTACACATCCATCTTCTTCTACCTGAAATTGGAAAGTAGTCGTTGATTGAGGGAATGCTCTTGGATCTGAAGCAGCAGCATCAGACAAGACAACATTGGGTGACCATGTATAATTAAATGGTCCGAATAATACCGCACGACTTGGGGTAAAACGATAAGCATCGTTGGTAGCCGTCCATTGTTGTGCATTTCTGCCTGGCACAGCAAAACCTAATGTTCCATCTATGTTCTCAATACCTTGTGTATGGATACCATTAGCATCAGGCTGAGTAGTCGTATGAATTTCAATTACGTTAGTTGTTTCGTATAACAATGCTTGTACCGTAACAGGCAAGTTGTTTGGTGCGGGGTGGTGTGAAACCGTCGTATAGTTGACCACCAAAATTCTGTTCGGTGCTGTTCCTACTGTAAAGTATTCTAGTGCGTCACCTGTCAAGTTCAAATCCTCCCATGCCAAAGCAATTAAGTTGTGGGGAGAAAAAGCACTAGGATCTGGAATAAAGTCTCCAGAACAACAACCATTAGGCGCGTTCAAATCAAAACTGATGAATCCGTTGGTACTCATCACAAATTGTGTATAAGTATTACAGAAGAAATCAAAGGCAAAACCAATAGGTAAGGCACCACTAATTCCATCATCAGGGCTAAAGGTAAAGTTACTTACCTGTGTTCCTGTTCCTGCAATTGGAGCATAAGCAATAGGACTTACTATATAACTACTACATGCTGCTGGATCAAATGTCCTGATAGAATCGGTTAAGAAACCAAATAACTGGGTAGTATCCCCTGGACAAATGGTATCATTCAAGGCACTCACGCTAGGAATACCCGGTCTCCATTTCAATTGTACACTATCTGTTCCTGTACACAATCCAAAATCATAGGTTACAATATAAGTAAGCGAATCATTTTGTCCACCACTTACGACAGCAAATGGATTGCTAGTATTGGTATTGGACAAATTCCCGACTGAAGCAGTTGGATTCGCGGTCCATGTATAGGTTCCATTGGCCAAATCTACTCCTGGGCCACTTACACCTGTCACAAAAGAAACGGTATCGTTCTGATTGTTTGGACAAAGGGACGTTTGAGAGGCTACTGTTTGAACATTCAATGGCAATGCTCTAAAGTAAATGGTTAAAACATCATCTGTAAAACACTGTGCTCCTGTTACAGGATCAGGAGTAGTAGCAAAACTTACATTCAATACTACAGAATCTCCATCCACTGATCCTGGAGGAACTGTAACTATTGGATTTCGCAATGTAGTATCATTAAAGGTAACAGGTACACCAGAACGTTGAGACCATGCAAAAACACCTGATGTGCTACCTCCTACAGAAGAAAAACTATTGGCTTGAACGGGCAAGTTATATCCAATGCCTGGACAAAGTACCGTATCTTGTATTTCAACTTCCACTCCTGGAATTACGAGACTATAACCTAAAATTTGATTGCTTGGAATAGGACAGTTCCCATCTGTGACACCAATCGTAAATTGATTTACCCCTAAGTTGGCACTCACTGCACTAATCTGTACAAATAACTGCACACTATCATGGCTATATGGAGGGTTGGTATTTGGAATAATGGTTACGTTGTTGGCACCAAATACTTGGTTCAAGTTGGTGTTGGCAGGATCTATGCGTACGGTATCACCATCTGCGTTATATAAAATTACATTAAAAATCAATGTTTCACCTTCACAAACAATAAATCCACCTGAAGTTGTATCAAATGCTCCACCTGCGTTTACAGCAGGATTAGTATTAGTAATAGGTGCACTGCAACCTGGTGTATTTATTACAACCATTTGGATATCTCTCTGTACATACCCTACAGTATCACCATTTACAATGTTATAAATTGTAATTGCAACAACAGGCTGCTGTGTAGTTCCTGCTAGTGGACAAAAATTCATTTGCCCTGTAAATTGATTAAAACCAAATGTAGTTCCTGGCTGCAACTGCATAGGATTGGTAGGTGTGAAACCTGCCGAGTTTGGAATACAAGAATTGGGATTGTTGAGTACACAGGTCATTGCATATCGCAAAGAGTCGTTCTCCACATCAAATGCTCCGTGGTTGTAGTTATAACATTGTCCTGCACAAAAATAGGGTACAGGATTAGAATTAAAGGTAGGCGAGCTGTTACAAATGGTACTATTTATTCCAGCCTCTACATACATGTTTTGGCTAGAAGGGCTAATAATATTGGTAATAGCTGGATTACGACAGCAACTACTCCAACTGATGACCCAGTCTGTACAGGTGGCAGGCAATTGAATGGTATCGCGAAAGATACTTACTTCAATACCTGGTAAATTTCCGCCATTACAAGCAGATTGACTCAATGCGGACGGACATAACTGTGATACTTCATACGTCGTATCAAAAGGTAGTTGGAATGAAATGTCAGCTGAAGCAGGATTAAATACATCATGGGGAAGTCCTAAATTACAACTATCAGAATACGCATTAATTGTTTGAGGGAATGTTCCAATAGAAATACCCTGACAATCTCTGTACAATGTCAACGTCACAACATACCGGTTGTTTCCTACACATTGATAAGTAAGGTCAGCGCCCGCTAAGTGGGAGGCTTGCGCCTCTTGACCACCCATTAGAAAAACTCCAAAGGCTAGTAAGAGGATCCGCAAATAACGCCTACAATGCAGCGTCATACTTGGAGGAAAATTTTTGCTATCCAAAACTATATGATTTAGTAGTTAAAAAATAATACATGTATACAATTTTTATTCTTACTGAAGGATTAAATTTCGTCCTTTATCAATCAGGCTATTACCAGTTTAATAATAGGAACTTAACAACGTAAGCCATACTAAGATGATTGATACCACAACCATAACTTTCAGCAAGAGGGGGTTCATTCTAATAATAGACTAAAAGTGTGTTCATTACAACGATCTTTTTGGTTAGTTTATAAGAACTTTTTTTTAGTCTTTTGCTTCTCTAGCAACTACTTAGAATCTGCTCAAGTTACATTTTTATCACCAAGAATTGAAATAACAGGTTGGTTTTAATAGGTAAACCTTAACATTTTGTAAAGAAATCGACAAGATTTAGTTCTTTTTTGGCATTTTTAAGAAAGAAATGCCAAGTTGTTTTGTCTTGATTTTTGTGCTTTTTTTGGATAAAATTTAGTGGCTCAAATTTTTATAAAACGTCCACAATCACAAACATGCTGCCTCACTTCCAAAGGCAACTATTCAGTTGTTTTTTTCTAAAAACACAAGATGTCACAGCATAAAAACAAGAGCCTAAGTAACAGAAATGTTACTTAGGCTCTTGTAGTCTACGACTGGCTATACCGTATGTTTTAACAATTATTCTACGGTTTCGTATTGTTCCATTGGAGGACAAGAACAAATCAAGTTTTTATCCCCATAAGCATTATTAACACGACTAATCTGTGGCCAGAATTTATTTTGTTGTACATAAGGCAATGGAAAAGCAGCTTTCTCTCTGCTGTATGGGCGATTCCAATCAGAGGAAATCACTTGAACTTGCGTATGCGGTGCATGGCTCAACACATTGCTCTTGGGATCAGCAGCTCCTGTAGCAATTTCGTCAATTTCTTTGCGAATTTGCAACATAGCATCAATAAAACGATCCAATTCACCTTTGTCTTCTGACTCCGTAGGCTCAATCATAATGGTTCCTGCTACTGGAAAGGATAAGGTTGGCGCATGGAAACCATAATCCATAAGGCGTTTGGCTACATCTTCTGCACTTACACCCAAAGATTTGAACAAACGCAAATCCAAAATCAACTCGTGTGCAGCACGACCTTGCTCTCCTACATACAAGACTTCGTAAGCATCTCTTAGGCGTTCTTTGATGTAATTGGCATTGAGAATGGCATATTCTGTAGCAGCTTTGCATCCTTCTTTGCCCAACAAACGAATGTAACC
This sequence comes from Aureispira sp., assembly GCA_045105775.1. Lineage (GTDB taxonomy): Bacteria > Bacteroidota > Bacteroidia > Chitinophagales > Saprospiraceae > Aureispira. Next base: position 35,780 of record JBGCDW010000248.1, on the reverse strand, counting down.
ATAAGAAATCAACAAAATACTAGCCGATCCCCAAGGAGCAGCAGCAACAGCATGTACGCCTTGCTCCCCACCTACTTCTCTAAAATTGTGTTTAGGTAAGAATGGTGCTAGACTGTTGTTGACACAAATTGGTCCCATGCCAGGCCCTCCACCACCATGTGGAATAGCAAAGGTTTTGTGCAGGTTTAAGTGGCATACATCGGCCCCAATTGCACCTGGAGAGGTCAAGCCCACTTGGGCATTCATATTGGCACCATCCATATACACTTTGCCACCATTTTCATGAACAAGCGCACAAACCTCTTGGATGCTCGCTTCAAAAACACCATGTGTAGAGGGATAGGTAACCATTAAAGCAGCTAAATTGTCTTTGTATTGCTCTGCTTTTGCACGCAAATCCTCAATATCTAAATTACCATGCTCATCGCATTTGGTCACAACTACTTTCATTCCAGCCAAAACCGCAGAAGCAGGATTGGTGCCATGTGCCGACGAAGGAATCAAAGCAATATTTCTATGATGATCCCCTCTTGATTGGTGATAGGCTCTAATGGTTAACAAACCTGTATATTCGCCTTGAGCACCTGAATTGGACATCAAAGAACAAGCATCGAAGCCCGTAATTACGCATAAATATTCCTCCAGCTCTTTGATAATTTGAGTATAACCTTCTGTTTGGGCAGCTGGTGCAAAAGGGTGTATGTCTGAAAACTCAGGCCAAGAAACAGGGAACATTTCGGTAGCAGCATTGAGTTTCATCGTACAAGATCCCAGAGCAATCATAGAATGAACCAAGGATAAATCCTTATTTTCTAGCCGTTTGATATACCGCATCAATTGACTCTCAGAATGATAACTATTGAATGTAGGATGCGTTAAGTAGGGTGTTTCGCGTTGTAATACTATAGGAATTTGTAATCCTAAATTTTTGTATTTTTCTACTAATTCTGTTTCTGTTAACGCTTGTGCAGCACGCACACCAGCAAACAAGGCTACTAATTCTGCTACAGCAGCAATATCCGTCACCTCCGACAAGGTAATTTGGACTTGATTGCTAGTAGGGTAATAAAAATTGAGTGCTTGTTTCAACGCAGCAGCTTTGATTTGTGCTTGTTCTTCGGGGCTTACCGATACATTTAGAGTATCAAAATAATGCTTGTTATTTTGCTGATAACCCAATGCTTGTAACGCTTGATCGAGTATTTGTGTAAGGGTATGCAAACGCCCTGCAATGGCCTTAATGCCTTTGGGGCCATGATAAACAGCATACATACTTGCCATAACCGCCAACAAGGCTTGAGCCGTACAAATATTAGAGGTAGCTTTATCTCGGCGAATGTGTTGTTCGCGTGTTTGCAAGGCCATACGCAAGGCACGATTGCCTTCGGTATCTATAGAAACCCCAATGATGCGGCCTGGAATTTGACGCTTGAATGCTTCTTTGGTCGCAAAATAGGCCGCGTGTGGGCCACCAAAACCCATAGGCACACCAAATCGTTGTGTATTGCCCACTACTGCATCTGCGCCCCACTCTCCTGGAGGGGTTAACAACGCCAAACTCATCAAATCTGCTGCAACAATGCTGTATACCTTTTGTGCTTGTGCTTTTTCTACAACAGCACGATAATCTTCTACCGCACCCTCTACATTGGGATATTGTAATACCACGGCAAATGTTTTATCCGTCAATTCAAAAGAATTGGTCAAAATCACCTCAATACCAAGTGGTTCTGCTCTTGCTCTTAGTACAGCTAATGTCTGTGGGTATATTTTATCTGAAACCAATATTTCATTGGCAACATTTCCCTTAGCACGCTTGTTTTTGACACTATAAAACATGTACATGGCCTCTGCTGTTGCTGTTGCTTCATCCAGCAAAGAAGCATTGGCAATAGGCAAGCCTGTCAGGTCACTGACTAATGTTTGAAAATTCAACAACGCTTCTAAACGCCCTTGAGCAATTTCGGCTTGATAAGGGGTATAAGGAGTATACCAGCCTGGATTTTGAAATACATTGCGCAAAATGGCAGCAGGCGTAATCGTAGGATAATATCCCAAGCCAATGTATGAGGTAAAGATCGAATTCTTAGCCGCTACTTGCTTCAACTCTCTTAAATAATCAAATTCGGATTGGGCCTCTGGCAAATCCAAGTCCTTTTGGTGGCGAATATTAGCCGGCACTGTTTGGTCGATTAGAGTAGCCATAGAATCTACCCCAATAGCGTCAAGCATTTCTGCGAGTTCTTCTTTTGTGGGGCCTAAATGGCGATTTGCAAAACGATCAGGATGCTGAATATCAAACATGTTTAACGCGCTTTTATCAGTCATGAATTAATTGTTGTTTTTTCCTTCTTTCCTCTCTATCTCTTGCTCTTTTGAAAGTTCCACAAGGTAAGACTTTTACGACCAAAAACTACAACTTCTAATCAAATTGTTCCTTAGCTGGCTTGGTAGTAAAGCTTGAAATAAAAAATGCCATTTTTTTGACTTGAGCTAGACAGTAGGCAACGTCATTTGCACCAATAAACCACTCTTTAAGTATAGATATATTACGAATCATTGGGCATTGAATCCAAGAAAAATACTTTTATAGAATAGTTCGTATCTTTGAATCCTTCCTTCAACCATTATCAACAACAAGCATCATGCACTGGAAAAAAATACTCTTACTATTCCTTTTTGGTCTGTTAAGTTCATGCCACGTAGGGCGTTTTTTTATTTTTAATTTTGCAGACAGCAACGATCATAAAAAATTTCCAAAAATAGTTGTCCAAAACCAGCCAGACAGCCTTCCCTTTCAATTTGCGTATACTAAAGATGCACTGACACGGCCACTCACCTTGACCATCAACGGCAAAGAATACAGCAAAGAGCAATGGATGAAAAAAACAGGCACTATTGGTTTTATAATCATACAGAACGATAGTGTTTTATTAGAAACCTACAACCACCCCAAAGAAGAGGATGTTATTGTTCCCTCCTTTTCTGTTGCCAAATCGTACACCTCTGCTCTCTTGGGAATTGCTATTGCAGAAGGTCATATACAGCAGGTGCAACAAAGTGTGCGAGATTTTTTACCAGAATTGCCCAAAGATCCCTTTCAGTCCATCACCTTAGAGCATTTGCTCAATATGCGTTCGGGCTTAAAATTTAACGAAAGTTATGTCAATCCTTTTGGCCATGTTGCCAAGTTCTATTATGGCACCAACTTAAAGCAATTTACACGCAAACTAAAAGCAGAACATCCGCCTGGCAAAAAATACAAATACAGTAGTGGCGATACTTTTTTGTTGGGCTGGGCAATAGAAGCAGCTACAAAGCAAAAATTACCGATTTATTTACAAGAGAAAATATGGAAACCCTTGGGAATGGAAGCACCAGCTTCTTGGAGTGTAGATGGCAAAAAACATCAAATGGCCAAAGCTTTTTGTTGTATTAATGCTCGTATGCGCGATTTTGCCAAATTTGGAAGGCTTTATCTAAATTATGGTCAATGGGATGGCCAATCTATTGTTCCTAAGACATGGGTAGAAACTTCTACGGATTTTGCAGGCATCAATGGAGGAGGGTATAAATACCAGTGGTGGCACCGAAGAAGTGATTTCAAGGATGATTTTTTTGCACAAGGTATTCTAGGACAATTTATTTATATTAATAGAGATAAAAATGTTGTTATGGTTCGTTTGGGACGCAGATATGGGCAAATGGATTGGCCCAAATTTTTCCAATTATTAGCAGCAAAAATGTAAGGCGTTGTATGGGTATTTTAAAGTCGTTTTAGAACAGCAGTGTCCTGCAATAAATTACTTCTAAAATCCTCTATAATTTAAAACAATATTACCATGAAAAAACACCTTTGTCTGCTAGGAATAGTACTAGTTTTGGCCGCTTGTCATCACCATCACCACCATGACCACGAAGGGCATGGCTTGAATGCGATCAGTTACACGATGCAGCAAGGCAATATCGAAGCCTTTGTGGAGTTATTGCCTCCAGTAGTTGGGCAAGCACAGACGGTAGAAATCATTCTCAGCCAACTCCAGCCGCTACACCCCCTAGATGCTCAAGTCCAGTTGCGCCTCAATAACCAAGCTGCTATCCCTCTAAACAGCACGACAAAAGGAGTTTACAATAGTTCTATACTGCCCAAAGATACCCTACCTCAGCAATTGACTTTTCTAGTCGAAATAGACCGCCAAAAACTTCGCTTTGAATTGCCCCCTTTGCCTGTAGCAACCTCAGTAGAAACAGCCAAACAAACCATTTATCCTCAAAAGGATAAGGTGGGCAGCATTGCCTTTGGACGCGCCAAAATGTGGAACAGTAATTTTATACTCAGTCCAGCACAACAACGCTCTATTGGTCAAATTATTCACACTTCGGGAAGCATTGAGCCAGCCAATAGCAACCTTATTACTATGGTGGCGCGTAGAGATGGGGTCGTGAGTTTACGCAAAAAAAACTTAACCTCTGGAACGGCGGTGCAAGCAGGAGAGTTGCTGTTTAGTGTCGCTGGTAGAGGTATTGTTTCCGATGATTTGGAAATGAATTTTGTCAAGGCTCAATCCAATCTCAAACGCCAAGAATCCAATCTAGAACGCAAACGCCAACTATTGGATGAACAAATCATTGGGCAAAAAGAATTTGATGAAAGTCTCAATAATTATCAAGTGGCCGAGGCAGAATACAAAAACATCAAAAAAGTGTTTAATAAAGGCTCTAAACGCCATTTGGTAACCGCGCCTGCCAAGGGCTTTTTGGCTCAAGTAGGGGTACACGAGGGCGAATTTGTACAAGCAGGGCAGCAACTCGCCACCTTGCTCCAAACCAATCGCCTACAAGTGCGGGTAGATGTCTCGCCTAGATATGGCAGCTTATTGCCACTAGTGGTTGATGCCAATTTTATCAATCCTTATAGTAATAAAGCCTATAGTTTGGCTAGTTTGGAGGGCAGTATTCTTTCTTTTGGTAAAATGACCAGCCACGAGGAGGGGCATTATTTGCCTTTTTATTTTGAAATCAACAATCATCCTGAATTGCTCCCTGGAACACTCATCGAAGTTTACCTGAGTACACAGGCCACCACCTCTCCACTCAGTATTCCCCAATCTGCCGTATTCGAAGAAATGGGAAGTCAAGTGGTATTTGTGCAAAGAAGTGGCGGAAGTTATGACAAACAAGTCGTACAATTGGGTGCTACGGATGGCGAATATGTACAGGTTTTAAATGGACTCTCAGAGGGAGATTATGTGGTTAGTCAAGGAGCATTGCGTATAAAATTAGCTTCCATGACAGGCACCGTTGATCCCCATGCAGGTCATAATCATTAATGCTTACCAACCTTCTAATCTATTGGAGCTATGCTCAATATTCTAATAAAAAACGCCCTTCAAAATCGCTTTGTGGTACTCATTTTTGCCTTTGTTTTGTTACTAATAGGCATTTGGACGACTACACAGGTCGATGTAGATGTTTTTCCTGATTTGACGGCTCCTACGGTTACTGTGATGACAGAGGCGCATGGCATGTCTGCCGAAGAAATAGAACGGCTAGTAACTTTTCCACTAGAATCGGCTCTAAATGGCGCACCTGATGTACGCAGAATTCGCTCCTCCTCTACCGCAGGTTTGTCTACCATTTGGGTAGAATTTGATTGGGGGACTGATATTTATCGGGCGCGACAAATTGTAAATGAGCGGCTGAATGCGGCACAAAGTCGCCTACCCAACAACAGTGATGCCCCTGTTATGGCACCCATTGCCTCCATTATGGGCGAAATTCAAATGATTGCTCTAAGTTCGGATAGTTTGTCGAGTATAGAGCTGCATGACCTTGCCAATTGGTACATTAAGCCGCGCTTATTGGCTGTAGAGGGCATTGCTAAGATTGTTATTTATGGGGGTTCCGAAAAGGAATATCAAGTAATGGCAGATCCTGCACGCCTCAAATTTCACCATGTTTCCTTGGATGAACTATACGAAGCACTACAACAGCTCAACCACAATGCCTCAGGAGGCTACTTAGAACAGCATGGCAAGCAATATCTCATTTCTGCCAAGGGGCGCATCCGATCCCTCAAAGATATTGAAACCGCCTTGGTAAAAATGGATGGCCACATAGCTGTACGCGTAGCCGATGTAGCCACAGTCCAAATTGGTGCTGCGCCCAAGCAGGGCAATGCTTCTATCAATGGCAAAGATGCCATTACCATCACCTTGCTCAAACAGCCCCAAGCCAATACCTTGGCCCTCACCAAAGCCGTAGATCAAACATTGGAGGATTTGGCCTATAATCTACCCAAAGATGTGGTACTCAATCCCAATTTGTTCAAACAAGGCAATTTTATTGCTACTTCTATTCATAACCTCCAACAAGTACTATTAGAGGGTATTTTTTTTGTAATTCTTGTGTTATTCTTATTCCTAATGGAGTGGCGAACGACCTTGATTTCTGTACTGACCATTCCACTTTCCTTGCTCGTTAGTATATTAATATTGTATGGTTTTGATTTTTCTATTAATACCATGACATTGGGGGGCTTGGCTATTGCTGTGGGCGTGTTGGTTGACGATGCTATTGTGGATGTTGAAAACGTGTATAAACGCCTACGTCAGAATGCTATTTTGCCGCTAGGGCAACAAAAAAACAAGCTGGATATTATTTATGAGGCAACGTTTGAGGTACGGGCCTCTATTCTCAACTCTTCTCTCATTATTATGGTTTCGTTTGTGCCATTATTTTTCTTGGATGGTGTAGAGGGGCGTTTATTACAACCTTTGGGCTGGGCTTTTTTGATTGTAATTGGCGTTTCTTTATTGGTAGCGGTAGCCGTCACCCCTGCCTTGTGCAGTATTCTATTACAACCCAAAGCGCAAGATTTGGAGCAGCAAGCCATACAGCATACTTGGGTGATTAAACGATTAATGGCTATTTATCGTCGTATTCTAAATAAGAGTTTGCAGCACATACCTTGGGTATTGAGTATTGCTGTAGTTTTGTTGTGTACGGCTCTTCTTACTCTTAGCCAATTGGGCCGTTCTTTTTTGCCCGATTTTAATGAAGGTTCTCTCACTATTTCTGTGGTTGTTCCTCCCGAAACTTCGCTTACCGCAACCAATTTAATCAATAGACAAATAGAAACGTTATTATTAGAATTGCCTGAAATAGAATTGGTTGGGCGGCGTACAGGCAGAGCTTCTATGGACGAACATGCCCAGAGCCATTACGCTTCGGAGATTGAGGTGCCGCTACACATGCAAGCGCGCAACAAAGCAGCGGTTCTGTCCGAAATTCGCCAAAAGATTGGAAATATCCCTGGGGTAACCATTAATATTGGGCAACCTATTTCTCATAGAATCGATCATATGATTTCGGGAACGCGTTCCAATATTGCGCTCAAGTTATTTGGCGAAGACTTAACCACCTTGCAACAATTGGGACACCAAATCAAACAGGCCATTCAATCCGTAGAGGGGGTGGTAGATGTTAATTTGGATCAAAAAACAGAGATTCCACATTTATATATTTATCCTAAAATAGAGCTGTTGGCGCGCAGTGGCATCACCATTGCTGAATTCTCGGAGTTTGTAGAAGTGGCTTTGGGGGGCAAAACTGTTTTGCAGGTGTATGAAAATCAGCGAAGCTACCACCTCAAATTGCGCCTACAGAAAAGCAGTAGGGATGAAATAGAGGATTTGCAGCAACTCACCATTGAAAATTACGAAGGTATGCCCATTCCTTTTGCCAAGGTTGCACACATTGTATCTAGCAGCAGTCCCGAACGCATCAATAGAGAAAACGTGCGGCGGCAATTGGTAATTGCAGCTAATGTTGCGGATAGAGATTTGCGTAGTGTGGTGCAAGAAATTAAGCAAAGAGTTCAGGAACAGGTGGAGCTTCCCGATAGTTATTACTTGGAGTACAGTGGTCAGTTTGAGAATGAGGAACAAGCCACCAATCGTTTGTTGTTGACTTCTGTACTGGCCTTGTGTGTTATTCTTTTTTTGCTATGGCGAGAATTTAGAGCTATAAAATTAGCGGCTATTATTTTGCTCAATTTGCCCTTGGCACTCATTGGGGGCGTTTTTATGATTTACCTTAGTTCGGGTATTTTGTCTATTGCCAGTACCATTGGTTTTATCAGTTTGTTTGGCATTGCTACTAGAAATGGAATGTTACTTATTGCACGTTATCAGGTGTTAATAGCTGAAGGAACCGAGCTAAAAACAGCGATTATGGAAGGCTCTATAGATCGTCTCAATCCTATTCTTATGACAGCAACAACAACTGCTTTGGCACTCATTCCGCTGCTGCTTGCTAGTGGTCAGGCTGGCAATGAAATTCAGAGTCCTATGGCTTGGGTGATTGTGGGTGGGTTAATTTCTTCTACTCTACTCAATCTATTGGTCATTCCTTGTACCTTTTATTTATTAAAAAAATAACTGCTTCTATGAAAAAATGGCTATGGTTCTGTTGTTGGTATTGTGGTATCTTGCAATTGTCTGCTCAAACGAGTATTTCTTTGTCAGAAGCACTAGAACGGGTACAAAGTCAACCAATACCATTAAAAGTGCAGCGTCTTTATTTGCAGCAACAAGAAGTACTCAAGGATGCCGCAAAAGGCCATCCAGCAGGCGGTTTTGGCTATGGTTTTGAAGAATTGGGCGCAGCAGGTTCTGGGGTACACAGTCTATACTTCAATCAAAGCTTTAATCTACCTCAAGTAGCACAAAGCCGAGCCAATTTGCAAACAGCATTAATCGCTGCTGGCAACAGTCAATTGGCAACCATAGTCTTGCAATTGGAACGAGTTGTTGCCAAACAATACCAACAAATTGTTTTTTTTAAGAACCAGCATTTGCTCAACCAACAGTTATTAGAAGTATACGACTCGATTGTGTTTGTTGCCCAAAAACGTGCTGCCGTAGGAGAAACCAGCCAACTCCCATTACTGAGTACCCAAACGGCTCAACAACAACTCTTTCTAAAACAGTTACAAAACCAACAGCAACTCAATAGTAGTATTGTTCGGTTGCAAGTGCTGTTGTATGACAGTACTTTTACGGATATAAGCGATAGTCTATTGCAAGTACCTTTAGTAGAGAACCAAGCTGTTATCAGCCCCAATCATCCCTTGGTGGCACAAATTCAACAAAAAAAACAAGTATTAGAATACCAAAAAATTGCCTTGAAGAGCCAGTGGTTACCTCAACTGGATTTAGGGGTTCAATTGCAAGTAGTAGAAGGGACATTTCCCAATGTGGCAGGACAGATTGGTTGGAGTGTTCCTCTGTTTAAACAAGGGCTCCATTCACAAATAAAAGGCAATGAAATAGCACAAAAACAACTACTGGTACAAGCGGAGGGTGTTGCACAACAACTTAAACTACAGCAAAAAAATGCTCGGTTACAAATACAAGCTTTGCAACAACAAATACGGTACTTAGAAACAGAAATTCTGCCCACACTTATCACACAACAAAACCTCCTACGCAGATCCTACCAATTGGGCGAAATCAACTATCTAAATGTCCTTCAAAGCCTCGAACAAATTTTAGTCACCCGTCAACAGCATTTAGAGCTTCTTTTTCAAATAAACCTACAATTTATTGATTATCAATATTTTTCTAATTGATTTTAAAAAAACACACGTTGCCTAACAATTTAAGAAATATGTCGTTTTTATGTACTAAAATATTATGAATAATATTAAGCTAACTATCTGTTTGTCTAAACCTTAGCTATAAAAAAGTAACGTTCTTATTACAAAAAGCTAGAGATTTTTATTTTTTTTACTGTTATTAAAAAAAAGAAGTAAAAAAAAACTTTGACATTAGAACTTTTTGCTGCTATATTTATAAGCCTGACCTGTCATTAAGACCATTTTGATCATGAACACTTCTGTTGTATATTTGGTATTTATAAGTTGCTTTTTTTATCTAATTTCTCCTATTTGGGCAAATACTAATGTTGGAAAAACGATAGCAAAAAACACCACTTGGACAAAAGAGGGTAGCCCTTACATGGTTACAGAAGATGTTACTATTCTACAAGATGTTACGTTAACCATAAAAGAAGGCTGTACTATCTTATTTTCCCAAAAAACACAGATGTTTGTCGAGGGAAATTTAGAAGCAAAGGGAGATGCCAACAACCCTATACGATTTGCAGGCAAAGGTAATGCTTCTTGGAATGGGCTATTTTTTGCCAAAACCTGTAATGATTATAATCCCTCTACCAAAGAAGGGGTAAAATTTGATTACTGTATATTCAAAGGTTCCTATACTAGTCTGAATGCACTTGTACATGCTAGGGGCTGTCAGCTTTCATTGAGCAACTGCCAATTCGAAACCTGCAACACCGCTATTCAGATTGAACGACAATCGAGGTTGTGGTTAAAATACTCTACCATCAAAAACTGTGATCGAGCGATTACAATACACAATACTAGCCTTGCTGAAGTAATGCACAATAAATTTCTCAACTGCAACTCTATTTTACTAGGTGGCACCACCAAGTTTCAGTACAATACATTGACGCGTTTTACAGGAACTGGGCGACATTCTGGCCTCATTGTTTGGATGTTGGGAGGGGGTAAAATTACAATTAGCTACAACGAGTTTCAGAAATTTGAAGATTGTGTACTCAAAATCTACAAATTGACTCACCGTTCTTCTGTCAAAATTGAGAAAAACAATTTCAGAAATAATCTCATCAATCTAAAACTCTCCTGTCAGTATTACAACATAGGAAATGTTGACATTAGTTATAATAATTTTTATAACTACCGCAATTACCATGTGCAAATATATGGGCGGTGTGAAGATAGTAACCCTGTTGTAGTGCCAATTGGGCGCAATTATTGGGGAGATTCGTCCTTAGAAGATTTAAAACGAGCAACTGCTGACCACAGTCAAGATCCTACACTAAGTATTGTTATACAGTACAACACCCCACTAGAGGAGGCTATAGAATTGAAATAATTTGCATTTTACAATTAAGCATTATTGGGATTTTTTGGAAGGCACAAACACCAAAATTAACAAAACTCCCATCTCTATAAGCACATAAATTGCTTATCGCTATTACCAATAAAATTAAAGTTATGAGAATTCTAATGCCGTTGTTTATCGCTGGCTTTGCTAGTCTTTTTTTGATCGCTCCCCTCCATAGCAATAGCTCTATCAAATCCATTCCCGCTACCGAGTACAATGCCCCTCAAACATTAGCAGATGCCAATAATAAATTTGCTATAGCGTTATTTAAGACCGCCCAATCGCCCAATAAAAATGAATTTATTTCTCCATACAGTATTTCTTCGGCCTTGGCCATGACTTACCTTGGAGCAGATGGGTCTACGGAGCAATGTATGAACAAGGTCTTGAATTTTACAGGCAATACGGCTCCCTTCCACCGCAATTTTTCACAGCTCAATCAAACCATTAGTTCCATTAACAAAACCAAAGATTTAGAATTCAATATTGCCAACAGACTCTGGGGAGCGCAGAAATACAAGTTTAATGCTCAATTTCTAAAAGAGAGTAAACAATATTATCAAGCGGGATTGGAGCGAATTAATTTTGAGAAAGCCGAACAAGCAGCCAAAACCATCAACGAATGGGTAGAACAAAAAACCAACAATAAAATTAAGGATTTGCTGAGTGCTGCCGCCTTAAAAGGCGCGCGGCTAGTACTAACCAATGCTATTTATTTTAATGCTTCTTGGGCGATTGCCTTTAATGAAGCATCTACACAAGATCAATATTTCTATTTAGACAACCAAAGTCACATCATCAAGCCATTTATGCGGGTGAGTGGGTGGAAGGCGAACCAAGAAGAATCTAAATATAGATACAAATATACCGATGATAAAGAGGTACAAGTATTAGAAATTCCCTACACAGATAACCAGGCTTCTATGGTAGTGGTCTTGCCCAAAGAGCGGACAGGGTTGGCTGCATTGGTTGATAAATTAAATGGCAAACAGTATAAAAAATGGATCAATAACCTAAAGGTGCCCAGTTCCAAACTCACCATCAGCCTGCCCAAATGGACCAATACCTCTGAATATCGCCTAGCAAAAGACTTAAAAAAAATGGGGATGGAAACCGCATTTTCTGATATGGCTAATTTTCATAAAATGTCTGCCCCTTCCGAAACACCTCTCAAAATCAGTGATGTCATTCACAAAGCATTTGTAGATGTTTCAGAAAAAGGCACAGAGGCCGCCGCTGCTACGGCTGTTATTATGGTACAAATTACTAGTGCCGTAGGCTCTTCAAAAGTAGAACCACACATCTATTTCATTGCCGAGCATCCCTTCTTATATTTCATTAAAGACAACAAAACCAACAGTATTTTATTTATGGGACAAGTTACCAAACCTGAGTAATCTAATGCTATAAACACCGCTTGTGTACAAAACAGAAATTTCTTTTGTAGGGCAACCCTGCAACAAGCCCTACAAAAGAAATTGATTTTGTGATTATTTTCCTATTTTAGTAATTATCAAAATCACTCCTTTTACTGTGGATAGCCTATGAAACTCACTATTGCCCTACTTATAATCACTGCGTTTGCCCTTTATTTTAGTTATCAACGAGTTCCACCAACACGCCACACTACGCCCCTAGAGGCACCATCGAGCAATGTGCCGCTTCAAACCCTCCAACCCGATTCTAATTCCCAAACACCAGCATTTCCGTCTCACAAGCTCCAACAACAACAAGATAGCATACACCTTCAGTTAGCTTTGGAGGATGCACTAAAGGTAGCACGTCCAGTACTTCAATCTGCAAATTTCACCACCTCTTATTTTGTAACAACCCCAGACAGTGCAGAAAAAGTCTATATAGAAATTAGTATTGGCCCCTTATTACACAATGACCAACAGTGTCTATTACTACGTAGAAGTTACACGAGAACAGATGACACGTACTTGGATTTATATGCCATTGATGAAGAAAAATTAAAGCCCCTACTCTATCACCTACAAAATGATATGTCTTATCAAAGCGATACTATTTTTGATGTAAATGGCGATCAGCAAGCTGATTTTGTCATTTTTTGGTATCCCACAGCAGGAAATTGGCGACGGGATATACGAACCGTCTACCTAAACAATACCGCACAACAAACATTTTCCACAGCTTACACCTTTGTCAATCCCAAATTTGATCCAACAACAGGCATTATTCGTGGAATAAAATACGGCAACCCTGAAAGTTCAGGCTTTTATAAATATCAATGGAAGGGCTTTGCATTGGATACAATAGCCTACCTGTATCCTCACCCTATTCAAAAAGGCAAATACATACAAGTACCCAATGAAGGGTATATAGAACACCTTGATCAAGGCTTGCTTCTAGACAGCCTTCCAGCCGAATATAAGATCGTGCACGATTTTGGGTATTAAATTGACCCGTAAAATGCCTAACATTACTCCAAAGACAAAAGAAACCTCTATTTTAGTTTTCTGATACGCTGTGCTTCAACAATTGGTATGAAGTTGGCTCCAACAATAACATACCTCCTTTCAGCGTTAAAATAAACACTTAATTATTAAAAGATTATTCTTTTACGATCTAGAATTCTTCAAAATATTGTGTATCTTTATCTATGATAATATTTTGTGGATTAATCAAAGTACTTTATAATCCTATTCAACCTACTCATGAGTTCCTTATACTTGATTTTACCTTTTTGAGGAATTATTTTATTGAGTAATCAACAACTTCTCTTCACCAAGTAGTATCATTATTTTTCTAGCTTTTTAATGTTATTATAAACATGCAGTTAGAAATTTCCCTTATTTGAATACTCTGAAATAAATCATTTAGTCTATGCAATTAAAAACAATTACACTTTCTCTTTTAACCACTGCTCTTGCAATCTCAAGCACTTCGCTTTTTGCACAGCACAACAATGAGTTGTTCAACGACGGAGCACTTATTACCATCGAGCCTGGTGCAGAAGTACATGTTTGGGGAGATGTTCACATGCAGGGAAATACAGGCAATTTAACCAACAATGGTTTGATTAAAGTACAGGGTAATATGTACTCTGACAACAATTTCCAACAGCGTGGCACAGGAACCACCCTGCTAGAAAACAGCGATGTAAATACTACCGAACGCCAATTTATCTCTGGTAGTTATGCTGTTCGTGGAGGCGTTGGACAAATTGGAGTAAACGATGGCTCTTTTTACAATTTGGAAATTAACAACAGTCAACGTGCCGTTTACTTGGTAAACACCACAGGTACTAACGTTGCCGATGTTAGAAATACCATCAACTTTGATCCTAGTGGCTTAGGCCCCACACAAGCAACCAACTTGGTAACACATGATATTGGTTTAACAGGTGCTCCCGCCTATCCAGCCAATGGTAGTGCTTATGGTGCTGTCTTTGGAATGATGAACGATGCGCCAGGTTTGGGCAACTACATCAATGATACTTGGCACCAATCAGGTGGAAATGACCTTTCTCTACAAGACAACGGTTATGTAGTAGGCAAACACCGCCGTGCTATTGACCCCACAGGTGGTGTATATGGTTATTTGATGGGTTTAGATCCTGGTGCCCCAGTAGCCAATAATGGTGGGCAGCGCGGTTTCCAATACATTCACCTTGATTTTGGAGCCAATAATTATGAAGTCATAACAGGTCACTTTGAGGCAGGTAGCCCCAATAGCAGCCAAGGAGCTGGTATTGAGTGTAGTGGTTATGATATGGATCAGTTCTGGGGCAGTCGTCACGGCGAATGGGAATTTGAAGACATCAACAATGTAACAGGTGGTGGTACTTATGAAGTACGTGTTTGGCCTCAAGATCCAGTTACGCCTTGGTTTGGAACCGTTTGGACCATCTCCAAAGATGATGTATTCCAATACCCAAACTTTCCATTGCACAACAATTGTGGGCCTACACCAACCAATTTAGACCGTCTTGGATTTGAAGACTTCTCTGCATTTGGTTTGGTATCTGGTGTTATTTTCTTAGATGTAGAAATTGTAGATTTAAGCGCTACCCCTATCAACAACAACTATATCAATGTTAGTTGGACCACCAACAAAGAGATTGATTTGGATTACTTTGTTATCGAACGCAGTGCGGACAATGCCAATTTTGTTCCACTCACTACACACGATGCTGTTGGTAATAGCCAAATTGCTCAACAATACTTTATTGATGACCGTGCAGTCTTGCCCAACATCAATTACTACTATAGAGTTAAGTCGGTAAACATGGACGGTACGACCAACTACACCAACTCTGTTGTAGCTTCTCTCAAAAAAGAGGGCAATATTCAAACCGTTAACCTCTTCCCTAATCCACTACGAACAGGATCAGCTACCATTGAGGTGACTTCCGAATTGGACAAAGATGCTTCTATCACAGTATATGATGGTATTGGACAATTAATCATGATGCGCGATATTCAAATCCAACGTGGATTGAACACGTACCAAATTGATGCACAAAGTTGGCCAGGTGGTGTTTACTACATCCATATCAACAGTTCTGATGCTTCTACTGTAAAAGAATTGATCAAAATGGACTAAGCTTCATTTTTATAATAATAACGCTAAAAAAGCTATTCTGACTTCTGTTAGAATAGCTTTTTTTATGCACTAAACTAAGCTTACAAAATCTTGTTTTAAGATTATATGGCAAATAGTACTCTTAACCTATTTAGATTCAGTCCAATTTAATTAACAAAAGAAGCTTTTTTTCATTTTTTTTCTCGAACTTTGTGGGCGTATTTGCGATCAAGCCTAATAAACTTGAACCAACCTTGCCAAAATGCTCCTTTTTTAAAGACATCAATTAGCATGACAACAAAAAATAATTCAGTTGGCTTATTCTGGGGATCAGATACAGGTATGACCGAAGAAATTGTAACTGTTCTATTAGATTTATTACCTGATCAGCAAATTGATAGTATTAATATTTTTAATGCTAGTGTAGAGCAATTTGTACCCTATGAGTACTTAATTTTAGGTTTATCAACTTGGTATGATGGCGAGTTGCAGAGTGACTGGGATGAGTTTTTTGAACAGTTTCAAAAGGTTGATTTTAGCCATAAAAAAGTAGCACTATTTGGCTTGGGCGATCAAGAGGGTTATGCTGAATTTTTTGTAGATGGTGTAGGAATCATTGGAGACGTAGTACTTAAGAATGGAGGAACTATTTTTGGAAAATGGCCCACACAAGGCTACGAATACGAAGCCTCTAAAGCCGTACAAGGTGACTACTTCTTGGGATTGGCTATTGATGAAGACAATCAACCAGAGCAAACGGATGAACGCCTAGAACAATGGGTAGCACAATTGCAGCAGGAAGATTTTTTTCCTAAAAATAACGGTTATCACGAATAGAATTTATGAGAAGAGAGCTGTTCTGATTTTTATCTTTAGCAAAGAAGCGAAAACGTACATCCTCGGAGAGGCTGTACGTCTTTCGATGATGCAGATAAAGATAAAAATGCTACAGCGAACCATACAACTTTATTCGTGATAAGCGTTAATTAACAACAACAACTTTATTTTTAAAAACAGACGTATGACACGGATCGAAACGGATATTATCATTGTGGGAGCAGGCCCTTGTGGTTTGTTTACGGTATTTGAAGCCGGCCTACTCAAACTCAAATGCCACTTAGTTGATTCCTTGCCACAAGCAGGTGGCCAACTTACTGAGATTTATCCAAAAAAACCCATCTACGATATTCCTGGGTTTCCCGATATTTTGGCAGGCGACCTAGTGAAAAACTTACTGCAACAAATTGAGCCTTTTAAACCAGGTTTTACGCTTGGCGAACGCGCAGAATCCATCGAAAAGCTGGAAGATGGGCGTTATTGCTTGACCACCAATAAAGGTACGGCTCACGTAGCACCTGTTATTTGTATTGCAGGAGGATTGGGATGTTTTGAGCCGCGCAAACCACCTATCTCCAATATTGTAGATTTTGAAGACAAAGGGATAGAGTACATCATTAAAGAACCCGAACTGTATCGCGATAAAAAAATTGTGATTGCTGGCGGAGGGGATTCGGCTCTAGACTGGACGATATTCTTGGCAGAAGTGGCCTCTGAAGTAACTTTGGTACACCGCCGAAAAGGGTTTAGAGGTGCCCTCGATTCTGTAGAAAAAGTGGAAGCATTGGCTGCCAATGGCAAAATCAACTTGGTAACAGAGGCACAAATAATTGGTCTCGATGGCAAAGATCATCTTACTGAAGTGACCATCAAACACAAACATGAGGAAGATTCTACACTTGCAGTAGATCACTTTATTCCTTTGTTTGGCCTGAGTCCCAAGTTGGGCCCTATTGGCGAATGGGGACTTAATATCAACCGTTCGGCTATCGAAGTAAATACAGTGGATTACAGCACCAATGTCCCTGGGATTTATGCTGTGGGAGACATCAATACTTACCCTGGCAAGCTCAAATTAATTTTGTGTGGTTTCCATGAAGGTACCTTGATGGTTCAATCTGCCTTCAAGTATATTTATCCCGACAAAAAAGTACAGTTTAAGTACACTACTGTTAATGGCGTAAATGGTTTTGAATAAATACTATACTCGCTCCTATTTTTACAAGAGACAATACTGCAATTTGGTGGCATTGTCTCTTGTTTTATGCACACACTCAATCTTACTATGAACTACTTTGAATTTTACAACCTTCCTATAAGCTTTAAATTAGATGAAAAACAACTGCGCCAGTTGTTCTTAAAAAAAAGCAAGCAATACCACCCTGATTTCTACACCTTGGAATCAGAAGAAAAACAAGCTGAAATTTTAGAGTTATCCACCCTAAATAATGAAGCCTACAAATTATTGAAGGATGCCAATAAACGCCTCCAATATGTATTGGAAATCAAAGGCTTGTTGGGCGACCCCAAAACCAATGCGCTACCTCAAAGCTTTTTGATGGAAATGATGGAAGTGAATGAACAAGTAATGGAATTGCAGTTTGATTATGATGCAGAGGCGCATCAACAACTCCAACATGATTTAGAAAAAGCAAAGGAAGCACTACAATCTACTGTACAGTCTTTGCTAGAAAATTATGTTGACAATACCACCAAGGAAGAAGATTTGCTGGCCATTAGGGATTATTATTACAAAAATCAATACCTCAAACGCCTAGAGCAGAATATGAATAGTATTGGGGAATGATGGAGAGCTTCTAAGGTGTCGCTCCTCTGGAAGAACTTCTTGATCTTGTTATTCACCTTTGTAACAAAATCAACGCAAGCATCGTAAATTCCAGAGCGACCATCTAAAACATAATTAACATGGCTAACACCTACACTCAACTCTATATACAAATCGTATTTGCTGTTAAAGGCAGACAAAACCTCATTCGTGAACCTATTCGAGCAAAAGTAGAAAAATATATTTGTGGAGTTATCTCCAACAACAAATCAAAACCTATAGCAATCTATTGTAATCCCGACCATTTACATGTTTTAATTGGTTTAAACCCCAATACCTCTATTTCTGATATAACAAAAGCAATCAAAGCCAATTCCTCCAAATGGATCAATGAACAAAAATGGATAAGCGGTAAATTTAGTTGGCAAGAAGGGTTTGGGGCGTTTAGTTATGCCAAATCTCAAATTGATGCTGTAGTAAAATATATTTTGAACCAGCCGGAACATCATCGTAAGAAAAACTTCCGAGAAGAGTATTTGAATTTTTTGCACAAATTTGAAGTCGATTACAAGGAGCAATATTTGTTTGATTGGATAGATTAAGGTGTCGCTCCTACGGAGCTTTACGCCACCATTAAGCGCAGTTTTTACAAAGGTATCGCTCCTACGGAGCTTTACGATCTTATCCTTGTCCCAGCGGAGCGACACCTTTATAGCTCCGTAGGAGCGACACCTTTACAGCTCCAGTGGAGCGACATCTTTACAGCTCCAGCGGAGCGACATCTTTACAGCTCCAGCGGAGCGACACCTTTACAGCTCCAGCGGAGCGACATCTTTATAGCTCCGTAGGAGCGACACCTTTATAGCTCCGTAGGAGCGACATCTAAAACAGAACAACATGAACTTCCAAAAAACATTTAAATTCGCAAAAACCAACCTATTAATAGGCGTTTTATTATCTCTAATAACCATTCCCTATTCGGCTCATGCCGAAGCGTTCAAAGGCGGTTTACTGTCTTCTAGTGCTGAAAAAGCCTTATTCTTTATTTTTGTTTTGTTTGTAATAGCCATGTTGCTCGGCGGCGTATCCTTACTCTTAGGAATTTGGGAATGGTTGCAAACAGGTAAAAAAGATAAGCTCAAAAGATATTTCCCTTGGATTTTTCTACTCCTAATAGGTACGCTTGTAATAACATTTGTTGTATTTTTATTGCTTATTTAAAGACAAAACAAAAAGCAGCATTTCAATTAAAAAAACTATTCCTTGCTCTTTTTGGAGTATAGGTGTAAAATACTTTCAGTATATCTGCCCCCCTAGCTACGATTTTTTGCCTTGTACTCAGAGTACGTATTTCAACTTCAAAACCTTGACGCATTTACTTGGTCTTCTCCAAAATATTGTATCTTCAAGCTAATACTATTTTTTATAATAATGAATATACACTATACGCCATGTTTAGTACACACCTAAAACAATTAAACCCCGTTCTACTCTTTGCCTTCTTACTAAGTACACTCAGCCTTCAAAGCTGTGGCAGTGATGATCTAACCAATTATCACGATCGTTTGATTGGAGAATGGCAATTGAGCAATGCAGGCGATTTGCAGCCCTTTTACAACGACAAACCTTTTATACTTAAGAGCGCGACCATGATTTTTAGCGATGACGGAACATTAGAGACACGCATCATGGACAGCAAAGATCCCAAAAAGTGGATTGTTGATAAAGGTGCTTGGTCTGTCACTCAATCTTCTAATGCCAATAAGTTGGTTAAGAATGAAACCATTACTATCAAATCGGACACAGGGCCTTTTGATGACAGCATGTATATTTCATTTATTGATGAGCGTACTTTTTTTATTGCGATCAATGAATTGGAATATGAATTTGTCAAGCTCTAATTCAACTACAACAACAACCAAAGACTTCTCAAAATAACCGATTATCATCCACCTCCCTTCTATTTACTCGGGGGGTGGTTCTTTTTTATGGCAATCAAAAAATAAACTGTAATTTTGCCGCTAGTATTTCCCATTTAGGCTGATTCTTTTTGTTTTTTCTTTAGAACAAACAGAAAGCAGTCACAAGGTTTGAACAACAGAAACATGCGTATTGGAATTTTTTTTGGTGGAAGCTCTAGAGAGCGTGAAATCTCGTTTGCAGGTGGTCGTACCGTTTATGACAATTTAGACAAAAGCCTTTTTACTCCTGTCCCTATTTTTGTAGACAGTCTAGGACAATTGGTATTGCTCCATTGGTCTTATTTGTACAAAGGAACTATTCGCGATTTTTATCCTACAGCACAACAACTTCCAGCCAGCCCCAACCACTTTCAAGTATATATAGAGAGCCTAAACGAGCTTTCTGCCGAGGCACGTCAACAGGCATTACAAGCAATTGGACAACCACTAAGCTTAGAAGAATTGCCTCAAATTATTGATTTTGCGTTCTTGGCTCTGCACGGAAGTTTGGGCGAGGATGGCCAATTGCAAGGCGTATTGGATTTTCTTAAAATTCCCTATTCTGGTTCAGGCATCCGAGCGAGTAGTATTGGTATGGACAAATCTTACCAAAAAAAGCTCATGGAAGCAGCTGGATTTAACATGCCCAAAATGGTCAGTATTACACGTGCTGACTGGTGGAGTGGGCAATTATTGGCACAACTCCAAGATTGGGCCAACCATTTGAGTTTGCCTTTGGTGGTTCGCCCAGCCAATCAAGGTTCTTCTATTGGTGTACGCATTGTACATCAATTGGATGAATTGGCACCTGCTATTGATGCGGCCTTTTTTATGGAAACCCTAAGGGCTGCCCAATGGACAGCCTATTCCTTGGAAGAGAAAGTAGATTATTTGCGCGTACTCACTGATATTCGTACAGGAATTGGTTTTCCCTTGCAAGAACGCGCCAGCAAAGCTCTATTCTATCATCCAGAAGCCCTATTGAGCTATCTAGACAACTATTTTGAACAAGGGTCTTCCAGTATTACCTTGCAGGGCTTGCAATCGGAACATACGGTTGTCTTGGAATCCTTTATAGAGGGCCAAGAATTTTCTTGTGTAGTGGTGAGAGGAGAGCAAAATGAAGCCATTGCCTTGCCACCTACCGAAATTCTAAAAGGGCAAGAGGTTTTTGATTATCGCTCCAAGTATCTAGCAGGACTTTCGCGCAAGCGTACGCCTATTGAGTTGCCTTATGCACAAATTGAGGACATTTGCAAAGCTTGTGAAACGTTGTTTTCATTCTTGGATTTTAATACTTATGCTAGAATTGACGGCTTCATTCAGGCAGATGGACGCATTTTTCTCAATGATCCCAACACTACTTCAGGGATGTTGCCTTCTTCGTTCTTCTTCCATCAAGCAGCCGAAATAGGGCTTAATCCTTCTCAATTTCTCAGTTATATTATAAGAACCTCTCTACAGGAGCGCATTCAAACAACCACCAATATTGGGCAATACGAACACTTATTAACGGCGTTGGATAATGCTCTTGCTCAACAACAACAAGCAAGGGTTAGCAAAGAAAAAGTAGGCGTTTTTCTAGGGGGCTACTCCTCTGAACGCCATATTTCGGTAGAAAGTGGCCGCAATATTTATGAAAAATTGGCCAGCTCTAATCGTTATGAGCCGCTGCCTATTTTTGTAACAGGCAATGCCCAAGCCCATCAATTGTACCACATTCCAATCAATTTGCTGCTCAAGGACAATGCAGATGATATTCGCGATAAGCTATTAAATTATCAACAACATCCCATTATCAAAGACATCCAACAGCGTTGCCGAGCGATTACAGCACGCTATACCCAGCAACCTCCTATTTTTGCGCCCCAAGAATGGAGCTATGAACACTTAGCCCAACAGGTAGATAGTGTATTTATTGCGCTGCATGGTCGCCCTGGGGAGGATGGTGCGGTACAACGCCAATTGCAAGCCTACCAATTGCCATTTAATGGCTCTTTGGCAGCTTCTGCGGCCGTTACTATTGATAAATATGAAACCTTGCAACGCCTAAAAGCAGCAGGTTTGACAGTTACCGATCAATTATTAATTCGTCAAGAGGAATTTGAACAAGATATCGTTGCCACGCTTGACAAGATCGAGCAAACATTGAACTATCCATTTATTGGCAAACCTGTAGATGATGGTTGTAGCTCGGCGGTAAAACTCCTCAAAAACAGGGCACAGTTAGAGGCATTCCTAAAAGCTTTATTTAGAACAACAACCTTTGTCAATGCGGCCAATAGTCAGGTCTTGCACCTCAAAGCCAAAGAAGAATTTCCACAAAAAAACATAGCACTGCTAGAAGCCTTAATCACCAAAGAAGATGCCAGCCATTTCTTAGAAATTACAGGTGGTTTGCTGACGCATTATAATGAACAGGGCGTATTGGAATATGAAATTTTTGAGCCCTCAGAAGCCTTGGCAACAGGGGAAGTATTGTCACTAGAGGAAAAATTCTTGGCAGGAGAAGGGCAAAATATTACGCCAGCACGATTTGTTACGGCTAATATTCCTTTTGAGCATCAACATATTTCTAAGCAAGTCCGCGCTACCTTGCAGCAAGCGGCCGAACTCTTGGAAATCACGGGTTATGCGCGCATTGATGCTTTTGTACGCATTTATGAAGATGGCCGAGCAGAGACGCTTATTATTGAAATAAATTCATTGCCAGGCATGACCCCTGCTACTTGCATTTTTCATCAATGTGCCATCAATGGTTATAAACCTTATGAGTTTATCGACCATATTTTGCAATTTGGAGCGCAGCGAAATCAACAACAACATAAAGAGGCAATTAACAAATAATTCTCTCTACATAACTTTAGACTAACACAGCATCATGGCAAGTAAAATACGCACCTTTTTTGGAGATCTTTGGACTTTACGCAAATTTCTGCTGACCAACTTAGTTGGTGTAGTAGTGATTACTTTTGTAATTATTCAATTGATACTTTGGGGTTTAAGTTGGTATACTCTACATGGGGAATCCATTGAAGTGCCCAACTTAACCAATATGAGTATAGAGGAAGCCGAAAAATTGCTCAAAACACGCAAATTGGACTTGGAAGTCATCGATTCTATTTGTAAAGGCAATGCTAATGGTGGCATTATCAAAGAACAAAATCCCAAACCTGAACAACGAGTAAAAGAGAGCCGTAAAATCTACTTGGTGGTGACCAAACACGATAAGTGTATGGTCAAAATCTATTATGACCAGCTTATTGGACGTTCTAGAAAGCAAGTGATTCGTTTCTTGCAACGCAGCAACCTCAAAGTAGGACGGTCTATCTATCGCCCTGGTGGTAAAGCAGCAAACACAGTGGTAGAGGCTTCTGTAAATGGTACGCCTTTGTTTGTAGAAGTAAACCCCACCAAAGGAGAGAAAAAACCCGAAGATGGTCGTCCTGTTCCTCAAGGTTCTGCGGTAGATTTGGTAGTCTTGGAGGGCATTGATGCCTTGCCTCAGCGTGTGCCCGATTTGTTGTGCGATACCTATGGAGCCGCCGAATTTGCCATCAAAGGCAGCCAGTTCAACCTCGGACAAGTGCATGTAAGTGGCAACATAGTAGATACCTTGGATGCTTGGGTCTGGAAACAACGACCTGCCGCTAAATCTAAAGCAAGAATGGGTTCGGGCATTGAGGTTTGGCTTACCACCGAGTACCCTGCCGCCTGTGAGGAGGAGTTATTACCCTTACCGCCTAAGGAGGATAATGGGGCGGAGTATAATATTAATGAGGATGAGGATTTTTAATAAAATTTTGATGTATATACGCAAGGTATTGATGTAGATACAACAGATCTGCTGTATCTACATCAATACCTAAAATGCCGTGCCTTAAACAATTGCCCCAAACCCAGCAACAATAAAATCAACACCAAAAAGGCTATGACCAAAAATAGGCTATAGTTCTCTATGGTCAAAAAATGGTAGAGGCTCCAATAAGGCCAAAAGGTAGGCAGCACCGCAAAACAATACGCATAATCGGGAAAGAAAAAAGCAGCAACGGGCAAGGTTACGATCAAATTCAGCCCTTTGTACCAAGTCATGCCCTCCATTTTGTTGCCTGCTAGGCTCGCTACAGCCAAGGCCATAATCGGTGCCATAAAGGCAAACAACAAAGCATACAACAACCACATGGCCCACGAATAGCCTGTAAAAAAGGGCTGTACCAACAACACCACAAAAGTAGATAAGGCCGACAATACATAGGGCAATAGAAGCCTTCCCAACAGCAATTTGTTCTTAGAAATAGGCAAAATTCCATACACCTTTGCGACTTCGGTGTCCTTCTCATCCAAAAAAACAATGCTGTAAATAAAACCGTACATAGTAGCCGCCTGTGTACAGGACAAAATGACGACATAAATCATATAATCGGCTGTAGCAGGATAAGTCGTTGCCAAATAAGGACAAAACCACCCCACAACCCCCACTATTATCAAAGGCATAAAAAAGAAAATCCGTAGCGATGAATCACGAAAAATAAGCTTAAAATCGCTGCTGGCTGTTTTATAGATAGAAGAAGACATAAGAAGCTTGTTTAGGAGAATTGAATAAATTGCATTAAGCCCTAGCGGCCATTTTTTCATAAAATCGCCAATAGCCCAGCCCATAAAACACCAACAACCACACGATAGTAGAACCATAGGCCCACCACAGATTTAGGGTGACAGAATTATCATACGTACTCACCATCAAATCTGTTGCTCCTTGTGTGGGCGACCACAACAACCAAGGGGCTTGACTCAAATCAAAATAAGGCAACAATGGAGCACTTAATACCACTAATACAGGAACAGAGGCCAACACATAATTGAGAAATTCTGTGGCATAAGCAATCAAGATAATCCCTGCCAAACTAAACAATAGGGTAATAAAAAATACACCCACAGAAAATTGCAACACATTGAAATCCAAACCCAAGGCCGACAAGGCCATTCCTGTAGCACAAGCCCAACCAATAATAGACAAACTCAATACGCGTGTACACAAATAAACATGTCGATTCATAGGCGTGACCATAAAAGCGGGCAATACTTGCTGGTTGCGTTCTAGGATTATCATCAAACCAAAAAACAGCAGCCCTATCAAGGTTGGATCACTAAACAACAAAAGAGTCAAAATTTCTTTGGTGTAAGGCGTGTCTCTAAATAAGTAAAAGATAAAAGCATAGATCAACGTTACCCCCACACTGATATTGATGAGGTTGTTTCGGTGCAATAAGATAAATTGCCAGCGCAATTGTGCAAAAAATTCTTTCATAACAAGCAAGGATTAATGGCTCAAAGACTGGCCTGTTACTTTAATAAATACCTCTTCTAAGGTAGCTTCTAGGGTTTCTATTTTCATCAAATCAGCGCGCCCAATCGCCTCCAAAAAAGGAGCATTTTGTGCCAAATTTTCTAAGCCAAACTCTTGAAAGCCTAAGGCTTTGTTTTGAACACGCACGCATTTTTTGCCATTGGCATGTTTGAGCACAGTCGGTTCCTCCGTCAGTATAATTTCACCATTTACAATAAAGGAAACTCGATCACACAATTCATCGGCAGTCGTCATATCGTGTGTGGTAATAAAGATGGTTTTGCCTTGTGCCCTCAATTCCTTAATCAATTCCTTGATTCGGTGGGCATTGATGGGATCTAGCCCCGATGTTGGTTCATCAAAGAAAATAATATCAGGGCTGTGCAAGATGGAACGAATAAAATTCAGGCGCATTTTCATCCCTTTAGAATACTCCTCTACGCGCTTATCTATGGCATCGACCATACCTACTGCCTCAAACAAAGCGACCATATCTTGGATATTCTCCGTAGGGTAAAAACCAGCAAACAACTGCAAATTTTCACGCCCTGTAAGTTTCAAATAATGGTTGGGCAATTCAAACCCAACCCCTACCCTAGTATAATAGGCTTGCCCCAAGTTCAACAAAGATTGCCCATCAATCAAGACCTCGCCAGTATAATTGGTCAGAATCTTATACAAAATCTTTTGGGTGGTGCTTTTCCCCGCTCCCGATGGCCCCAAAAAGCCAAAAATTTCGCCTTGAGCAATTTCAAAATTCAGTTGCTTGAGTATAGGTTTACTAGCCTTGGGGTAGGTATAACTTAGGTTGTTTACAGTAATCATAAGGTGTTCTTAAGTGTTCAATTTTTCAGAATCAGGGGCAAAAGCTGCCCGCAGCAATACGATTTGTTCGTCGATCATCTGCATTAGCAATACTTTGTCTGCTTCGTTTAATAAGCCTCCGTTTGGCTGTTGCTCATGGGCTTTTAGTTGATTCAGGAGCCGCTTGCTAATTCCATTGCTCACGGCCAAAATAAACTGTGCCATCGCCACAGGAGTCACATCTTTTCGGAAATGCCCTTGCTCTACTTCATGCTGTATCATTTGGGTATAAATAACTACACCTTGTTCTTCCCAAGCAGCAATCATAGGCTGTAGAAGAGGCGTGTTTTGTTGTTGCAAATTGTACAAAAAGCGCGTTTCTAATGGATGAGCGGCATCAAAAGCAATTCCCTGCTCGTACAACAAACGCAAGTACATCCAAAAATCAGCACAGTCGGCTCGGCTCACTTGCCTTATATACTGCCCTTTTTGTTGCTCGGCATATTGTTTTAAGTATAAGAACAAATCCATCTTATTCTCAAAATACTGATACACAGACCCCTTGGCAATTCCCAGTTGCTTCACCACTGTAGAAATCGAAGCCTCTTTGTACGATTTGCTTGCAAATTCTTCCAAAAACGCCGTAATGAAAGCCTCTTTCTTACTCGTTGCCAATTTTTCAAACGTGGCACTTGGCATATGTTTGTGTTTTTAAAATTAGAATGTGACTTGCCAGTCATTAAATGACCAATCAGTCACAATTATAAACTATTCTTTGGAGAAAAGTAATTTTTGGACTTGAAATTCAACTCATTAACAAAAAAATCTCATTCTATACCTTGATAGAATGAGATTTATTAGTGGAATTATTAGACATTATTACGAATGGAGTTGTATAGAGATTAAAAAGTGAGATTTTTTCATCAATCAAGGCACTCGCAAAGCGATCTGCGTGGGTTGTACCTAAAAGGTACAAAAGTCCTAGCGCATTTAGTTCATAGCAGTGCTATGGAATCAATTTTTAACGATGAGTGAAGTAAAAAGATGCTTTTTTCGCTACGAATTTAGTCGTGATAATGTCTAATGACAAAATGGAAGTTGAATACTTCCAACCACATTGACTGAGGTTATTTTAGCGGCAAAGGTATTACTTTTTTAGGGAACCCTTTGATTGCCGTTTATAAATTCTATTTTTCTTACATTACTTTGATGCCTGTAGCCTATCTTTCCCCCATTGTAATAAAGCCAATTGACAAAAAAAGGAGAGAAGCACCAAATAAAAATTTTATTTTGCGCGCTTTGATAACAACGTTTTAGAAGATGAACGAACTGCCAACACCACTTACCCGTAAGATCCAGCCTGAGGATATAGCCTTTGATCAAACCCATCTTTGGCACCCCTATACTTCCCTTACCAACCCTTTGCCTGTTTATCCAGTAGAACGAGCCGAAGGGACTAGGCTCTATCTAAGCACTGGTCAAGAATTGGTGGATGGTATGTCTAGTTGGTGGGCAGCTATTCATGGTTATAATCACCCTAGACTCAATGCAGCCATCCACGAACAGCTACACGCTATGTCGCATGTCATGTTTGGAGGCCTTACACACCAGCCAGCTATTGCTTTGGGAAAGCTTTTGGTAAAGCACACACCCAGTCAACTCAATCGGGTGTTTTTATGCGATAGTGGCTCCATTTCGGTAGAAGTAGCGATGAAAATGGCCTTGCAATACCAACATGCACGCCAGCAGCCTCAACGTTCCAAATTTCTGACCCTAGCCAAAGGTTATCATGGCGATACCACAGGAGCAATGTCTGTCTGTGATCCTGTATCGGGAATGCACCAATTGTTTCGCGGCTTTTTGCCCGAACACCATTTTCTACAAGAACCCAAACAAGGGTTTGATTTGCCCTTGAGCAAGGAAGAAAAAGAACGGTTAGCCGTATTTTTTGAGCAACATGCCCACGAAGCGGCGGCATTTATTTTGGAACCTATTGTACAAGGGGCAGGTGGAATGCGTATTTATTCTCCTGCTTATTTGGTGGCTCTTAAGGCTCTTTGTACACAACATGATCTATTGCTCATTGCCGATGAAATTGCAACAGGCTTTGGCCGAACAGGAAAATTATTTGCGGTAGAACATGCCAATATACAACCCGATATTATGTGCTTGGGCAAGGCCATTACAGGCGGTTATCTGACTTTAGCAGCGACTTTGTGTACCCATCAGGTGGCACAAATCATTGGACAAGGAGCAGCAGGGGTGCTGATGCACGGGCCTACTTTTATGGGCAATCCTTTGGCCTGTGCTGTAGCTGTGGCGAGTATTCAATTGTTGTTGGAATCGCCCTGGCAGCAAATTATCCAAACTATTGAAGCGCAATTGAAAACCGTTTTAGCACCGGCTAAAAAGCACCCTAGAGTAGCGGATGTGCGTATATTGGGCGCAATAGGAGTGATTGAAACAACAACAGTTGTCAATGTGGCTCAAGCACAAGCATTTTTTGTAGAGCATGGGGTTTGGATTCGTCCTTTTCGGAAATTGATCTACGTCATGCCCCCATTTTGTAGTAGTGCAGAGGATTTGGAATTGCTAGGGCGTGTTATGTGTAGCGTATTGGATGTAGAACATTGTTTTGAAGTAAAATAGTATTTACTTTGTTAAGAGTAATTTTTACTCCTTCAATGTTTTCTTCTTTTTTAGAATTTTTTTAAAAAATTCTCTTCCTACAAGCTTTTATAGGTTCAACAGTGTTGCTTTTTTTGATTGACTACGTTGAAAATAATTTTTACTCCTTCAATGTTTTAGTGCTCTTGTTATTAATTGACAAATCATAACAAACCTATAAAGCTCCAGAGGAGCGGCATTCCAAAATCTAAGGAATTAATTGCACCCCAGTTGTTTCTAACGCCTTAAATATAGCTTCATCATCTTGGTCACTATCCAAATTAGCAGCAGCACACAAGCGTTTAACCACCACAACCTGATAGCCCAATTGGAGCGCGTCCAAAGCCGTATGGTACACCGCAAACTCTGTTAAGAAACCACCCAAGACCAAGGTACTAATGTTGTGCTCAGACAGATAAGCATGCAAATCAAAACTAGCAGCAGGAGTGAAGCAACTATAAGGGGCAAGATTGGCATCCATGCCTTTTTGCAAGGTCTTATCCAATTGTTCTACAGGCAAACCCATCATCCAATCTGCGCCAAAACTTTCCTGCACACCATAAATAGGCCAGAGGCGTTCTTCCTTACCATGAATGGTAACAAGTTGTTTGGGATAACGAAAATAGTGGTTGGCTGCAAAAAACGTATGCGTGGCAGGAATCCAGTTTTGACTCGCAATACGCAATTGAAAATCTTGTTGTAGATAATGCTTTGCTTGTTGTAATGCGCTATGGGCACCAGCATGTGCCAAAGCTCCAAAACTACTAAAATCATGCTGAAAATCAATCAATAATAAAGCTTTCATAAATAAAAATTACCACTATAATAAAGCATACAACGTAGGTTGGCTAGGGGTCGCATCATTCTCAAAAGCTGCTACTTGCAAATTGAGCAAATACAAACCATCCGACACCGTATTAGGAACATAAATCAACTCGGTAATAGTCGCATCCAATCGCGGTGCATCAGGATAGTTCCAAAAAGCATGGTGGGCAGCCAGTACTCCCTCATCTTCCTCTCGATCTACAGAAGGGGTGTCAATGAGTATATGTCGAACTCCCTGCTCATACAACCAAGCTGCTGCCGTCGCCTCCATATAAGGAGGATTGGTATTGCTGTACTGCCGTTGTTTTTTTGCATCAGAATTGGGCAATGTCCGAATGACAATTGCTTCTAAGTTGGATTGTTGCAATAAACCACTTTTTACTTGGTTCAAGGTAATCACCCCATCTTCATTGATTTGTTCAGGCAGAACAGTCCACAATTGCGCTAAGAAAAAAAAGCGTTTTAATACCTGATGAATAGAGTAAAACTCTTTGGCAATATGCCCCACACATTCGGTGTGTGTACCATTGCCATGCGGATTAAATTGCACATCTCTAAAATTAACGGCACCTCCCAAGGCCACCGAACCCACAAACTGCTCCGTCATCACAGGGCTTATTTGGCTAGGCCCACAATACCAAGCACTCGCTGCTTCTGGTGCAGCCTGTATAGGCAAGGCCAAACTTATAGGCTGCGCCAAATCTACGACCACACTTTCCGAACCCAGTACAATATTAGCCTTCATTGCCATCACTCTTAGGCTTTCCTTTATGATCCAATTGTTTCCAACGTTTCTTACCATAAGCCGCCAAAATAAACCAACCAATAATCGGAATAAAATAAGCCAAGGTAATAGGATTGCGCCAAATCAAAATAAAAATAGCTCCCCAACCCATCGGTATATCTACAGGCTCCCCCGTTTTGTACTTGCGCTCAAATGCCCACTGGCGTTCAAACTCGTGGAATACAAAAGGCCAAAACATGGGCAAATTATAAGGAAACTTACTTCTGTGCGCCCACATTCGCTGCATCAATTCTTTGAAATTATAAGGAGTATGCCCATATTCAGCAACCGCCTTATCCAAGTCCTTTTGCATCATATCGCGCACCCGATCACGCACCGCATTAATTTCCTCGCTCGTCAATTCCTCATAAGGCTTATCCACCCACTTATAAGGGCTCAAACGCTTGCCCATCACAAAGTGCATCTTGGCAGGAAACGCCAAGTAAAAAGCCCAAGGAAAAACAAGAAAAAGTGTAAATATCCCCAAGGCCATATAAGGCACGCCAACTTTTTGGAATTGTGTATTGACCCAATCAAGACTATACATATA
This sequence comes from Aureispira sp., assembly GCA_045105775.1. Lineage (GTDB taxonomy): Bacteria > Bacteroidota > Bacteroidia > Chitinophagales > Saprospiraceae > Aureispira. The sequence goes on along the minus strand of JBGCDW010000248.1, from coordinate 4,677 downwards.
GGGCACAATATATTCCCCATTGACCGTAGAATACGGCAAAATATCGGTCTGGTGCTTCAAACTCATCTTAATAAAAGAAGTCGCAAAACGCTGCAGTTGATATTTTCTATTAAAACCCTTTCCAATTCCTGGTACCCCTTCAGGATAAATAAGCAAATGCCCATTGGGATACTCCATCATGGTCTCAAAATTCAAAAAGGTAGCATCAATGCCCCCTGGAGTGTGCCATGCTGCCCTCATAAAGAAGGGGTGCATAGGCGGGATGCCCGATAATTGAGGCGATACAATAGGTCTAAATATCTTGTCAGGATCATAATCAAATTTCTTCATCAAACGTGCACTAAACACCATGCCATCCCAAGGAAAAGCCATGCCTGAGTGATTGCTCGCCATAATAACAGGATGATCAGGATCATTGCGCTCTGGCATTTCCTCAAAACCCACAAACACGGTTCTAAAATAAGAATCGTCCAAAAAATCAAATATGGTATTGTTCATTTGCTTCACATAATTGACATCAAACAAGTCGTAAATATGCTTGTTGGCATCAATATCTTCTTGCGTATAGGCTCTGCGCTTAGACTTTTTATTCGCTTGCTCCTCATGTGGCTTCGGAAGCGAGGAGGCTGTTTTGGTAGGTTTAGGAGCAGATGACTTAGCCATAAGAGGTTTGTTTTGATAGTAAAAAGGGAATACGGTTTTAAGATAGTAAAACTTAGTACATTGTAACAAACGTAAGGGAATGTTTTTACAGATTAATCGCTACTCTGCCCAAGTCTACCACAAACCAATACAAGCATCGTCTATCTGATGTTCCCCTCCCAAAACAAAAAATGCCTCGCAATCAAATGATTGCGAGGCTAGTTGGTGCCCGGAGCGGGAATCGAACCCGCACTCCCTCAACGGGAACAGGATTTTAAGTCCTGCGTGTCTACCAATTCCACCATCCGGGCAATTTTGGTAGGCACGTTTTGTTTGTGCTGTGCAAATATAAGATGAATAGTTAGACTGTGCAAACTTTTGGCTAAAAAAAATGCTTTTTTATTTTTTGTCCTGTACTTAGGCTTTTAAGACTACTTAACAGCGTCTAAATGTTCATAAAAAAAAGCCCATTAACTAACGAGAGTTAACAGGCTTTTCAATTTTTAATTTTAAAGTCTTATTTCATTTATAGGACTGTCACATTTACTGCATTCAAACCTTTTCTTCCTTCCTCTACCTCATAAGACACTTGGTCTCCTTCGTTAAGAAAGTCTCCATTTAAGCCATTTACATGAACAAAAACATCTTTTCCTCCATCATCAGGTGTAATGAATCCAAATCCTTTGCTATCATTAAAAAACTTTACTGTTCCGTTATTCATTGTTAATTATATTGTGATATGTTTTAAATTAGGCGCAAGATACTAGATTAATTCTATAACCCCCTTCTTTTTAGGACTTTTAAGTATTATAACTCAAATAAATTGAAATCCATTCGTTTAAATAGAGTTAAAGCCATTTTTGACAGAAATAAAACTACTAAACGGAGCTAAATATAAATGCTAGGTTGTTATGATTCTTGCCTTTTCTCAATAAACCTACTCTTTGACAAGTTTTGGCTTTGAGCCTTGGCCCTTCACTTTGCTAGTTCCCTGTTATTCCATTTATAAAAGTATCTACAAACTCAACAATCTGTTTTAGTATTTTATCGCCTAATTTTTTTCGTTTTAATACGCTTGGCTTTTCCCCTTCTATCAAGTCCAACACTTCATCTCGCAAGGGTTTACGTTCTGCATACAGATAGTTCTCTATCAGTTGTTGAGTTCTTTCTGCCGATAAATTTTCTTTTGTTGTTAATTCCTTGAACGCTTTCTTTTGCGCCTCCCCCCAATACACTTCAAAAGCTTCTGGAATCGTGTCTGTATCTTCTATTTTCGGAAGATTCTCGTCTATAAATTGCTGAATTAACGCTCGCTTACTCCTTAGATTAACTTCGGTATTCAGCAAGTTGTTAATTTCCTGTTCCGTTTTGGTAACATCAGCTTGAGCATCTGATTTCAGTTTAATCAATAACTGAATAATGTAGTTTACATTGATCTCGTCTCGGTGTATCAATTCCAATTCAAAATCCACATCTTCTAAAATAGAAACCTTCTCAACCGAATTATCACTTTTTACTTTTTGCCACAAATCCAAATACTTGCTTTTGTAATCCTCAAAAAGTTGCTCGCCCATTGCCAAATCTTCCCACTTAAAATCCGAAAAAGCATTTAGAATATTTTTAACACGCATTAATTGACGAAAAGCCTTAATAAAAGCCAATTCATCATCTTCCGAGACCAAAGCATTGACACTATTGACGGTGGGTGTAATTTTTAAGAGTTCAATAAACGCGTCATTAAACTTGTTTACATAATCATCATACGGCTCCATAAGGATGACCTCAATCGCCTCTTTATTGCTAAACAAAGTGATGGCTTCATCGGTTGCTTTTTTCAAATTCCTAAAAACAACAATGTTCCCTTGCGATTTTTGTTCGTTTAAGATTCGGTTGGTTCTGGAGTACGCTTGTATTAAACCGTGATATTTTAAGCTTTTATCTACGTACAAGGTGTTTAATGGTGGACTGTCAAAACCTGTCAAAAACATATTGACGACCAATAAAAGATCAATTTTTCTATTTTTTACCTTCTTAGAAATATCGTTGTAATAATTGTAAAACGATTGGCTGTCTTTGGTAGAAAACCTAGTACCAAACATGCTGTTGTAATCGCCAATAAACTGGTCCAACTTATCTCTAGAATGGGCGTGCAATCCATACAATGCTCTCGGCTCTTCTACAACCGATACTTCTTCTGGAATAGATCCATTGGCATCCGCATCTTCTTCATTGGCCACATAACTAAAAATAGTGGCAACTTTCAACTGGTGCTTGCCCTCTAGCTTCTTCTTCTGAAATAAATCATAATACTTAATCAAGTTCTTTACACTACTTACCGCAAACATTCCCGTAAACTCCTTTTGGTGCGTTTTACGGTTGTGATGAGCAATAATATAATCGGTAATCTTCTCCAAACGAGCTTCACTATCCATCAACTCTTTCGTGTCAATGTCTTCCACTTCAATATCTATTTCAGTTGCCGATTGTGGAGATGTATGGTCATACGTCTTTACATATCGACCGACATACTCTACCGAAAACTTTAATACATTTTCATCCTTTATAGCATCCGTAATTACATATTTATGCAAACACTCGCCAAAAAGCTCTTTAGTCGTTCTTTTTCCCAATTCATTTTTTACCGCATTGTCTTTAAAAATCGGCGTTCCTGTAAAACCAAATAGTTGGTTGTTGTGAAAAAAAGCTTTAATCCTATTGTGCGTATCGCCAAATTGAGAACGGTGGCACTCATCAAAAATAAAGACAATTCGTTCGTCTTGCAGTCGCTTCATCTTTGTTAAATACTTGGCTTTACTGATGGCCGTATTTAGTTTCTGAATAGTCGTAACAATGAGCTTAGTATCGTCCGAAAATTGTTTTACCAATGCTTTAGTATTGCCTGTTCCATCAATACTGCCTTTGCTAAAACTGTTAAACTCTTTGGTAGTTTGGTAATCTAAATCTTTTCTATCGACCACAAAAACCACTTTCTTAACCTGTGGCATATTCATAATAATCTGGCTGGCCTTAAACGAAGTTAAGGTTTTGCCCGAGCCCGTAGTGTGCCAAATATAGGCGTTGTTGTTGGAGTTTTCTACTTGGTTGACTAAGTTTTCTACGGCATAAAATTGATACGGACGCAGCACCATCAATATTTTATGGGTTTCGTTGAGCACAATATACTTGCTGATCATTTTTGAAATATGGCAAGGCTCTAAAAAATCGCTGGTAAACCCGTTCAAAATATTGGTTTGACGATTGTTATCCTGATCTGTCCAATAAAACGTTTGTTTAAAAGACTGGTGCCTGTTATTGGCATAATACTTCGTATTCACCCCATTGCTAATAACGAACAGTTGCACATATTGAAACAACGCCGATTTTGCCCCAAACGAATGGCGTTGGTAGCGATTGATCTGGTTAAAAGCTTCTTTAATTTCTAAACCTCTACGCTTGAGTTCTATTTGTACCAATGGCAAGCCATTGATGAGCAAGGTAACATCATAACGGTTTTTGTAACGGCCCTCCATCGTCACCTGATGCGTTACTTGAAACTGGTTCTGGCACCAAAAATCGGTATTAAAAAACTCAAAATAAAGACTGTCGCCATTATCACGTTCTAAATATTGTTTAGCACGCAGCGTTTTTGCTTTTTCAAAAACAGAACCTTTACTCAATTTATTCAAAACACGCTCAAACTCCTTCTCGGAGAACGTAACATTATTATGCTTTTCTAATTGCGTTTTAAGATTGGCAATCAAAGCACCTTCGTCTTTAAGCAGTACTTTTTCGTACTTCAATTGTTGCAGTTGTGCAACTAATTGATGTTCTAATATCTGTTCAAGTTGTTTAGGCATGTAATGTATCGTTATTCCAATTTGCAGGATTGTTTAATGAAGTTGTTTAAGAATAGCCTAATGTCGCTAATGAAAGCTAATTTTTTCCTACTCTGCGTTAAAAATTGACTCCATAGCGCTGCTATGAACTAAATTTTTGCCTTGATTAGAATCAAATTATCACTCATTATCAACGCTA
>JBGCDW010000247.1:0-42924 GCA_045105775.1 Aureispira sp. | reverse complement strand
ATAGCACTGCTATGAACTAAATACGCTAGTACTTTTGTACCTTTTAGGTACAACCCACGCAGATCGCTTTGCGAGTGCCTTGATTGATGAAAAAACCTTACTTTTTGTCTCTGTACAACTCCAGTCGTGATAATGTCTATTCTTATTCAAGGGAATTTAGCAGGATTTGCTTTAATGTATTCTAATAGAATACATCACATTTTTCACTCTTTGTGCTTGTGATGCAGTTTGAATTAGTTGGTACCGTATAGGTAGACTAATCCGCAGCAATCAGACAATTTTATACTCCACTAGTTACCAAAAAGTTAAATATTTTTAAAATATCCATACTTTTTTAACAACCAATACAGAGCAGTTGTTTTGCTGCAAAGTGTTAATCAAAGCTACTACTTATTTTTATAAATCCACAATAGAAGCTGGAGACAGGATTATTTTTTTGACCACAAGCTTGCTATCTGACAATAGTTCTATAATTGGGCTATTGGTAGAATAGTAATCGGCTATTTTTGCAGTAAGGTTCAACAATATTAGTGCTTCATAATAATAAATTGCCCTTGCTCAAAACGCCAATGAGTCTGCCTATTTTGTACTTGCAATTGAATTTCAAAAGGAGAAGTATGAGCTATGTCTTGATTTGGAATCCATTTTCGTTCTTTATTGTTAATAATAATAAATAAGCCCTCTTCGTCACCTATTGCTGCAAAACGTTTCAAATCACCACTATAACGTTCCAATCCCCCCTCCTTTATCAACCAATGGCACAAAGCAGGTACGTCTTCTACAGGTGTTCCTATTTCACTAATGCCCAGCCATTGTGCCGCACCAAAGGCATCGTCCCTTACTGGCTGTGTATTTTTTCGGGCAATCAGCTCCACAATATTCTGATCCTTATCATAGAAATACACAGCTTCTGCATTCCAAAAATCAAAATCTACGATCTCCTCCCCTTGGTAGGGCTGAATGACTACACGATCCGCCAACCAACTGGCTGCTTCTTTGATTTTATTGGCTGGGATATTAATGGCAAAATGATAGTTCGTTGCATTTTTTTTGTGATGAAAATGCAGTTGACTTTGCCCTATTCTTACCTCAAAGGTTGTTGTTTGAAGCGCGGATGTTGGTAGTTCTAGTATCGTTTTATAAAAATGGTGTTGTGCTTGAAGGTTATTGGTGTAAAGGTGTAAGTGTTGAATGTACATAGTGGTAAAAATAAGTAGTATATGTTTTGAGCTGAACCAAAAGCATAGGATGCTTATAAATTAGTTCTAAATATAATTTAAAACATCCCATTATCAATCCGTATCAGCCGCCACAGCAGGGCTCACCTCATGCAAATAAAAACAGGCATCCCACTCCGAAGGCTGCAAGGTAATATTGTAATCATTTTCTCGAATAGTGGTATTGTGATACAGCCAGTTATAGGTTTGCAAAGGGGCTTTTTTGAAATGCAGGTAGTAGTTTTGAGGAGCAATGGCTGCCATGACTTGCTCCAAGCCATTGGGAGCAGTGGGGGGAATGGTGTCTACCTTGCGTCTAGAGGGCAATTGCCAATTCTTCCAATATTGGCCTTGGCCATAGGTCATGCCCATGATAAACAGGTCATCGCCTAGCTGATGTTGGAGCAACTGCCCCATGGGTGTAAAATGTTTATAAAAGTTGCCTTGGTGTTGAGAGGCCGTTTTGGTGTGAATGACATGATTGATAACAATCACTTTTGCCTCTTTCTTGCTGTCCAATATCCATTTGATATTTTGAGCCATGGCCATTTCGCGCCCATTGGCTCCCAAGTAAAGATTGACCTTATTCGCTGTGGTATCATTCACATGTTGGTAATTTCGGTAATAATACTCGGCCATTCGCATAGATTTGATGCATTGCAACACCCAACTGTAATCCTTAAGATTACTTTGCTGGCTGTAAACACCTTTGTTGATGCTAAAGGTTTGGATCAGGCTATCCAAAACAGCCACCAGTTGATTCTGCTCTTCTCTTGTAAATTTGGTTGTATAATAATACGCGGCATAAGGACGCATTTTCTCGAAGTAGACATCCATATCTTGCCGAAGCTGCTGCCCTGTGGGTGCATCCACACTATCTAAATATTCAAAAATTTGCTCAAAAGGAAACTCCCAATCTTGGTAATCGCCTCCAATATCTACTCCAATGTAATCTACTGATTGTGGGGTTCTTTGATTGTACTGTCTTAACCATTCGACAGTCGCTCGCCCCCATTTCCATTCTGAATACAAAAGAGCGAGGCTCTTTTTCCACATATTGGGAATGCTATCGCCACCGTGCATGTAATCATTGATGTACTTAGACTCTGGCAAACCTGTTTCTGTCGCTATGGTATTAAATCCTTTTTCTTGCACCAAGTAAGTAATTAATTCATATTGCAACTGCAACATCTCTTCACAATTGTGAAATCCCTCACTCAATACCACTACTCTGGCATTGCCCATGTCCTCGACAATCCTCTCCAGAAGCTGCTCCATTGTTTTGCCATTCTCTAAATCAAACGCCAACTTTTGCTCCTTGCCCCAAGCTGTGAACAATTCTTTTCCTGTAAGGCTAGGTTTTTTGGTGGCACTTGGATTCACTCTATTAGTACAACCTGAAAAACAGAGCACACTAACCACTATCAATATAATAAACTGACTCACAATTATTTACAATAAAATTATCAATAAAAAATTCTTAAGAACAATACGAAGATACAGGAATAATAAACCCTAACAAGTAATGCTATAGGCTGTTTTTATAGTGTTGCTGTATTTCCTCGTTTTTGTTCATCTGCCTAAATGTTCCATTCAGTCTATTAAGTGTTCGCTTTGAGATATTCGGTTGTAGAATCTATACCACTCGCCAACTCTGTTGTACGATTTAGTGCGCCGTTGGCTTATGAACCTGCCAGTTGGGTTAGTCACTAACTTGGTTCTTTTTTCACCTAACTTAAACAAGTTCGTTGGCAAAGTCTAGCATTTCTCTTATCTTGCTCAAATATGTATGAATATATTGGGATAATACCCACTTGATTTTTCATCAAAAAAGCATCTATGAAATCCGTAAAAACCCTATTCAACAAAAAAAATAATTCTATGGATTCTTATGAGGTTTTTTGGAATTGGTTTGTGCAAAAGGAGGAACAATTTTATAAAGTCATTTTGGAGCAAGACAATCTTGAAGAAAACTTTTTTAGACAATTGGGTGAGCAGTTAGATGCCTTAAGAGAAGGGTATTATTTCTTGACAGGGATTACCGCCGAAAAACAAGCGGAGTTGGTCATTACAGCAGATGGTATTATTAAACACCTTGTATTTGTAGAAGAATTGATAGCGGCAGCTCCTGATTTGCCCAATTGGAAATTTACGGCTCTAAAGCAACCTGTAAAAGTTGAAAAAACGAGCATCAAAATGAATGAGTATAAATTTGATGCTAAAACTATACAATTTTATGCCATTGAGCACGAACATATGCCCGATGAGATTGACTTGGTGTTTACACACAAAGATTGGACAGAGGATAATAAAAATGTCATTAACAATGGGGTGTTTTTGGCAATGGATACTTACTTGGGAGAATTAAAATCAATTACTACCATAGATAATATCAGCATTATTCATCCTGATGAAGCCAAGCAGCCTTTGATTCCACTGAGCAAACTCAAGAGTTTTTTGGTTTGGCGTGAAAAGGAATTTGTAGAGAAGTATCAAGATGTTCGATATGCCACAAAAGACAATACCTATTATAGTGTAGAAGCGACGCTTCCTAATGGCTGGCCCTTGTTTGCCACTATTAATGCCAATTTATTAGAATGGGATAATAAAGCCTCCCACCCTTGGTTGGTGTTGTTACAAATTCATTATAAAGGCCAACACAACAATGGTTTGCCTCTAGAGCCTACTTTTGACTTGCTCAATGAAATAGAAAACAACATCATGGAGTATCTTCAAGATCAAGAGGGGTATTTAAATGTGGGTCGACAAACGGCCGATTGTGTGCGAGAGGTGTACTGGTATTGTGTTGATTTCCGAAAGCCATCCAAGGTACTGGATTATGTCAAAAACCAATATCAAGATCAAATCAAAATCACTTTTGAAATTTATAAGGATAAATATTGGCAATATCTCAACAGATTTCAGCCACAGTAAAACTACCTTATGCCTTATTTAACCATGACAAAAACTGTTCTACACCTAAAACATTGTTGTACTATATTATTGATACTCTGGCTACAATTGGGCACAGCACAAGTAGATATTACTATCCAAAAAGAACGGCCATTACACAAAAGATGGGCTGCTCTAAACAAGATATTGGCCAAAAAGAGAATAGTAGCATTGGGAGAGAATTTTCACGGCGTTCGGGAATATAATCGCATCAAGCCCTTGTTGGTGCAGCAATACCTCCATTACCTTCATAACCAGCTGTAAAATATTAAAGCTCTAAATCTTCATTTTTTTATATTTTTGCTATATTCGCCCTTTACTAAGCGTAAACAAGAAACTATTCTTGTAAGATAAACGCGTAGATTCTAATTCTAAAAAATAAAAATACAGTCCAACTATGTTTGATAGTTTATCAGAACGTTTAGATGGTGCCTTTAAATCATTAACAGGAGATGGCAAACTGACCGAGATTAATGTCGCTACTTCTATCAAGGAGATTCGCCGTGCTTTGGTAGGTTCAGATGTTAATTATAAAATTGCCAAAGAATTTACCAACAAGGTAAAGGAAGAAGCAATGGGTACAAGAAATGTACTTGCTGCTGTTCGTCCTGGTGAGTTGATGACCAAAATTGTACACGACCAATTGGTTGATTTGATGGGTGGACAAGCTGCTGGTCTCAATATCAAAGGGAAACCTGGTGTTGTATTGATTGCAGGGCTTCAAGGTTCTGGTAAAACTACTTTTACAGGAAAATTGGCACAATTTCTCAAAACAAAAAAAGGCAAGCGTGTCCTTTTAGCAGCGGGTGATGTTTATCGTCCTGCGGCAATTACCCAATTGAGTGTTTTGGGAGAGCAAGTAGGCGTAGATGTTTACAAAGAAGAAGACAATAAAAACCCTGTTGAAATCGCTCAGAATGCGGTAGCACATGGTGCCAAAATGGGCTATGATGTGGTTATTGTGGATACAGCTGGTCGTTTGGCTGTAGATGAAGAAATGATGCAAGAAATTGCAGCGGTCAAAGAAGCTATTAACCCTACGGAAGCATTATTTGTAGTGGATGCCATGACTGGACAGGATGCCGTAAATACCGCCAGAGCCTTTAATGAACGCATCAATTACGACGGTGTGGTCTTGACCAAAATGGATGGTGATACCCGTGGTGGTGCTGCCTTATCTATCAAATACACGGTAGGAAAACCCATCAAGTTTGTGAGTCGTGGGGAGAAAATGGGCGATTTGGATGTGTTCCACCCTGATCGTATGGCTCAACGTATCCTCGGAATGGGAGATATTGTTTCTTTGGTAGAAAAAGCCCAAGAACAATTTGATGAAAAGGAGGCCAAGCGTTTGGAGAGCAAAATCAAAAAGAACCAGTTTGATTTTGACGACTTCAAAACACAGCTCAACCATATTCGAAAAATGGGGAATCTCAAAAACCTCATTAGCATGATTCCTGGCATGGGCAAGGTGGCCAAAAACTTGGATATTGATGATAATGCGTTTAGCAAAATTGAAGCAATTATCAATTCTATGACTCCATTAGAACGCAAAAACCCAGGTGTAATTAATGGCAGCCGCAAAAAACGTATTGCACGTGGTTCGGGCAACAAACTAGAAGAAGTCAACCAGTTTATGCGCCAATTTGAGCAAATGCGTAAGATGATGCACCAAATGAGTAAAATGCAAGGCAAAGGTGGTGGAATGAATTTTCCTAATATGCCTAACCGATAGAGATACATTCTGTAGACAGCAGACACAAGCATGCCTTGTGTCTACTGTCTACAGAATGTACCATTGTTGCGTATTAATCCAATGATAATAATAGCGTTGGATTGGGGCAATTCTGCTGATAAAATGCTACATCTTGCTGGCTACATACACCTGGATAATCGCCTTGTTTGCCTTCTAAATCCAGAATTAATTGAAAGTGCAAATGAGGAGCATAATTACCATTGACTTCCGCTGTTCCTAATACAGCAAATTTTTGTCCATTTTCTATTATTTGACCAACAGCTAGCCCTTCTAACGATTCTCTGCTTAAATGCCCGTATAAGCTGTAAAACATCACTCCTTTTATACGATGTTCTAAAATAATAGTAGGCCCATAATTTCCCAAGCCTTTATTATCCTGAAAACTATGCACTGTTCCTCTCAAAGGGGCAATAACAGCTGTACCAGCCGCAACCCATAAATCAATTCCTAAATGAATATTACGCGCTGTACTAACCTCTTGTTGATTAAAATGGGTACTGTGCTTATAAAGGTTTCTATGCTCTAAATAACCGCCATACGCTACTTTTGCGCCCTGCTCTTGACAATACAATTCAATATACTTTTCCATAGCAGCTGCATCTGTCAGATCCAAATGCTCTAAATCAGGAGCTGACGTAGACAGATCAATAGCCAAATAATCCGAAATTGAATAGTTTAATACTTCTACAACTGTAGAAGTTGTTTTTAGTTGGGTAAGTAACCTACTTATTGGAATAGATTTCATGTTTTTTTATGGAACAAAGATATTATTTAATAGACAACACCCAGAGGCTATATATATGCTCTAGCTTGTTTTTTATTTATATATAAAAATAAAGAAACACTTAAGTGGTCTTACAATCAAACGCATATTTTTTATGCTTAGAATAAAATATTTTGATTGTAAACTGTACAAATAAGCTTCCATACTAAAATGGAATTGGCACAACAAACTTTAACTAAATTTCCTAAAAAAGTTTAGCGATTACTATGTTTTTATTTTGTTTCTGTTGCATTAGTCGATTTTTATTAACAAATCGACCTAAAAACCTTGCTAAATTTACTATCTTTCCTTATCATTAAGGAATAATAGCATTACGGCTTCCTTTGTATACCCAAAAATCGCGTCCCTGTTTTTTGTTACTATGTTTGAACCTGTACTATTCCCTACTTGTTAGCTTTAACCAAAAAAATCGTTTTCCCTATGAGACTTTATGTAATCTTAATTCCCGTTTTTCTTTTATTATATTCTTGCCAAAATTCTACGAGCAACGAAATTAAGTTTGAAAACATAAAAGATTCTGCTAACCGCACTATTCCTGCACAGATTGTTCAGCAGGTCAATTTTTATGATGCCAATAAGAATAAAATATCAGCCGACCAATTTAATCACTTGCACGCAAAAGGCACTTTTGTTTCTCAGCAACATACTAATGAAGATGGCTCTCAAGAGGTATCATTAATTAATATTTCCGCTCACAGCAAAACGCTTGAAAATACACTTGTACCCAACTTTCAACTTATTGATATTGAAGGCAACGCCTTTTCCAAAAAAGATATTGAAGGCAAAGTTACCGTGCTTACATTTTGGATGACGGCCTCTTTTGCTTGTGCACAAGAATTAAATGCCATGAATGAACTGGCTCAAAAATACGATAAAAACGATTCTTTTGAATGGTTAGCATTGGCTTTAGATCAATCTGCCGATCTTTCTCGCTTTCTCAGAGGAAGAAAACTAGACTTTACCTTTGTATCTGATCAAGAGAATTTTGCTCAACAACTTGGAATATTGGCTTATCCTACGCACTTAATTATTGACAAGGATGGAATGGTCAAACAGGCCATTGTCCGACAACCAGACAGCCAGGCACTTATGCAAGAAACACTAGAGCAACTTTTATAAGCTAAAACAGATTAAAGATTCCTTCTTTAATCTGTTTTTTTTGTAGCAAGTAAAAAATCTACACAAGTTTACGGGGAAACATACACCCTTTTGATGAAGATAGGCATCTATAAGAATAACTAACCACAAGTGTTATTTAGACCAATACAACCAACCTATTTTCTTCATCAAAAACATTCCCTATGTCTATTCATTCTCTTCGTTACATTATTTGTAGCTTACTTTTCCTACCTGCCTTAATGTTACAAGCGGGTGGTTTTATACTAGTAAATCCTCAACAACATGCCAATGCCCAGCATGTCCCCAGCAGCCGATTATTTCCATTAGAAGTGCGTTCTCTACACGTTGATGCTACTATTTATGGCCAAACTGCCAATACCACTATCAAGCAAGTGTTTTTTAATCCTAGCAATCAACAGCTAGAAGGACACTTTCTATTTCCTGTTCCAAAGGGAGTTGTTATTACCAACTTTAAGATGATTATTAATGGTGTAGTACACCAAGCAGAATTATTAGACGCAGGAAAGGCGCGTAAAATTTATGAAGAAATTGTTCGTCGTGCTCAAGATCCTGCTCTGTTGGAGTATTACAACAACCGCTTATTTCGCGTTCGAATTTTTCCTATTCTTCCTCAAAAAGAGCAAAAAATTGAGTTGACTTATACAGAAACATTGGTGCGCGACCAACAAACTATAGCCTACAACTTTCCTATGAATACGCAGAAGTATGCTGCTAAATCCCCCCAACAATTTAGCCTCAAGGTACATGTAGGGACACAGCACGATCTAAAAACCATTTACTCCCCTACACACAATGCAGAAATTGTACGAAAAAACAACCGAACAGCTATTGTAGGTTTTGAAGGAGAAAATTTTAAGGCTGACCGCGATTTTCAATTGTACTTTAGTACCGATAACAAAGCACTAGGACTTTCCATGCTCACCTACAAAGATCCCAAAGAAGCAGGTTTTTTCTTTGCTAATATTAGCCCTGGTTTTGATGTAAAGAAAAAAGCATTGCCTAAAGATATTGTTTTTGTCTTGGACAAATCAGGTTCTATGGCAGGCGAAAAAATGAATCAAGCACAAAAAGCACTTCAATTCTGTATAGAAAACCTAAATCCTAATGACCGTTTTGATGTAGTAGCTTTCTCTACTGAGGCAACAGCACTATTTGGCAAGGTAACCTCCAATCAAGGCCAACAAAAACAAGAAGCATTAGACTTTGTAGGGCAACTACAACCCATTGGCGGAACAAACATCGAAGAAGCACTAACGTTGGCATTGGATGCACAAGAAAAAGAAGCCAAACGCCCCTTCTTTATTATTTTTCTAACCGATGGCAAGCCCACCATTGGGGAAACCAACCAAGAACAGTTATTACAAAAGGTTCAAAAACACAATCAAAAACAAGTTCGGATTTTCACCTTTGGCATTGGTACCAATCTCAATACACACTTGTTAGACAAAATCACCAAAGCAACCAAAGCGTACAGCACCTATGTATTGCCTGAAGAAGACATTGAGGTCAAATTATCTAACTTTTATACCAAAGCTTCCTCCCCTGTAATGACCAATATTAAGTTGGAATTTGATAAAAATATTAGAGTTTCCGATTTGTATGATAAAACACTTCCTGACTTGTTCAAAGGTGAAAGTATTACAGTAATGGGGCGTTATCATGGTACAGGCACCAGCAAACTAACGGTAAGTGGAGAAGTGGAAGGCCAAAGAAAAGAGTTTGAATACGAAGTTCACTTTAGCAATGAAAAAACAGAACTCAATTTTATCCCCAATTTATGGGCGGCACGTGCTGTAGGTTATTTGTTGGAACAAATTCGCCTCAATGGCAGCAATCCCGAATTGGTAGAAAGCGTAACTGTACTAGCCAAAAAATACGGCATCATTACTCCTTATACTTCTTACTTGATTGTAGAAGATGAAGAAATAGCTGCACGCCAGCAAAATATTCCAATACAAAATCAAGTATTGCGCTCTCGTAGTCAAGAAGCACCTCAAATATTTGATAATGATGATTTCTTAGAAGAAGCCGAAAGTATTGCAGGAAGCCCTAGCAGCAACAAGCGCAAGTCTGGAAAAGCTTCTGTTAGAGCCAGTCAAGAGCAGCAAACACTTAATCGTGCCACCAATTTGGGTGCTGCACAAAAAGGTCTGGGCTTGGATCGCCTCAACTACACCAACAATGCAGGCGAATCCAAAAATATGGCAAGTGATATTGTCAACGTTCAAGGACGTGCTTTTTATCTCAACAACAATCAATGGCTGGATGCCAATATTGCACTAGCCAATAACCAACAAAAAGCCAAACGCATACAGTTCAATTCTGATGCCTACTTCAAACTCCTACAAAACGAAGCAGCTGTCCCCTTCTTGGCTTTAGGACGCAATGTTCGCTTTGAAATGGAAAATGTTGTCTATGAAGTTTACGAATAAATAATCTTTTTGCTCTACTTGCGTTCAAAGTAGATTAAATGGTGTAGGTCAAAATGGCGTGGTGGCTGTTTTGGCCTTTTTTATTTTTGTTTTAACCCTTATTGGTTATCAAAGACTTAATTTATTAAAAAAATAAAAATTTAAAAAACAAGCGGTGTGCATGAACTTTTTTATGCCTTTTGCTGTTTATGCGTTTGTTGGATCAATTCAAAATAAGCAAAAACGCTCCTTTGCTTTCCATTCTCCTCTCTATTTTTCTTCAAAGTTTTGCTCTTAGTTTATCTAAAAAACTATTCATTTAAAAGAATTTAACTTTGCCAACTATTTTCTATACAACACTTTATTAGGCATCTCTGTAAAAATATATCCATTCCTCCTCATCTAAATAAAAAGCACAACACCCCGAACGGAGTGCTGTGCTTTGCTATCTTAATTTAATTGAAATCTAAAGCTGCAATTAGTTTTGATTTTTGAATTTCTTCAATGCTTCGTTTAGACGAGGTACTACATCAAACAAATCGCCTACAATACCATAATCGGCTGCCTTGAAGAAAGGAGCTTCGGGGTCTTTGTTGATCACCACAATTACTTTGGACTGGTTGACACCTGCCAAGTGTTGGATAGCTCCAGAAATACCCACAGCAATATAAAGATTTGGACGAATAGCCACCCCAGTTTGTCCCACGTGCTCGTGGTGAGGTCTCCAGTCAATATCTGCTACAGGACGAGAACAAGCGGTAGTTGCGCCCAAGATAGTAGCCATTTCTTCAATAATTCCCCAGTTTTCTGGGCCTTTCATACCACGTCCAGCAGAGACTACTAATTCTGCTTCTGGCAATGGCACAACACCATCTACCGTAGATTGTTCTTTGACGCGAATACGACTTTGAGGCACTTCTACCTCTAGTGATTCTACGGCTACAGCACTACCTGTTTCTTCAGGACGGAATGTATTGGGAGCAATCGTTACTACTTTATTAGCGGTAGTGATTTCATAAAAAGCAAAGCCTTTTCCAGAGAAAACACCTTTTTTGACTTGGAAATTGGCCCCTTCAGGCACACTAATAACCGATGATACCAACCCAGCTTCTAGGCGTACAGATACACGGCCAGCCAACGATTTTCCAGAAGAAGAATGTGCAAATACGACACAATCTGCACCCAATTTTTTTGCGGCATTGGCAATGATGGCAGCATACACTTGTGCATCAAAATCATTAGATGCAGCAACGTTGTACACTTTGTCTGCCCCACATTTGCCCAATTTATCACTATCATCAGCTTGGCCAATAGTCAAAGCAATACACTCTGTACCTAAAGCAGCAGCTGTTTGTTTACCATAAGTTACTGCTTCTAAAGCAGCTTTTTTTACAGAACCTGTTAGGCTCTCTGCATATACTAATACAGCCATTTCTTAGATTACTTTTGCTTCGTTATGTAATAGATCTACCAATTCATCCATATTTTCTGGATCAATCAATTTAACACCTGTTTTTTCTGGTGGGTATTCGTATTTTACGGTTTTTACCCAAGCAGCAGCTTCTACAGCAGGCAATACTTTGATTGGCTTACGTTTGGCCATCATAATACCGCGCATGTTAGCAATACGCTGTTCAGCCATTCCCTTAGAGCAGCTCAATACAAATGGAGCATCTACTTCTACTACTTCCTTACCTCCTTCAATATCGCGTTCTACAGTAGCAGTGCTTCCTTCTACAGTCATGTGGATACCATAAGAAACGTAAGGTAAGTCCAATAGCTCTGAAACCATTGCGCCTACCTCTGAACCATTGTAGTCAATTGTTTCTTTGCCTAAGAAAACCATATCAAAGTTTTCTTTCTTGGCATAATCAGCAATCTGACGAGCTACAAAATCAGCACTGGTAGCTTCTGCATCAACACGAACAGCAGCATCTGCACCGATTGCCAAACCTTTGCGAATAACGGTTTCGTTGGCTTTTGGCCCTACGTGGAAAAGTGTTACGCTTCCACCTGCCTGCTCTTTCAACTCTAGAGCACGTACCAAGGCGTACCACTCGTCGTAAGGATTCATGATAAACTGCACTCCACTAACATCAAATTCTGTGTTATCTCCGTTGAATTTGATCTTAGTAGTTGTATCAGGCGTTTGACTTACACAAACTAGTAATTTCATATGTTTTATAAATTTTTTTTTGGTGACTTTCAATTTATTTTGAAAACTGAAACCAAATATAGAGCAATCTTCTTGTTTTTTAAAGAAAATTTGTTTAAAAATGTATTCTTATTAAGAATCATTACAAACAAAAAACACAAAAAGCTAATTATCAAAATTTTAAACAAAAAAATAATCGCCTTGTATCAAAAAACATACAGTGTTTTTATTTTTTTGTAAAAAAGTTAAATTGTTTATAAATTCTCTAATAGCATTCTTTGTAATGGTAACATTTTTCAAGATTAATGTTACTTTTGACCTTATGAGATTGATAACAGAAACAAAGCATTTACTGTTCAAAGAAATCAAGTTAGAATTTCGTCAAAAATATGCCATTAGTGGTGTATTGTTGTATGTATTGTCTACGGTTTTTGTGGTTTATACAACATTGGGACAAACCATAGGTAATGCTGTTTGGGGAGCACTTTTCTGGATTATTGTATTGTTTGCCTCTGTCAATGCTATTGCTAAGAGTTTTGTGCAAGAAAGCCCCAAAAGGCAATTGTATTATTATGCGCTGGCTAGTCCTGCTGCCATCATCTTATCCAAAATGATTTACAATGCGTTGTTGTTGTTGGTTATTTGTGTGTTGGGCTATGGGGCTTTTTCATTGGTATTGGGCAATCCTGTACGTCATACTTGGTTGTTTTATCAGATTTTGGGTTTGGGAGCACTGGGTTTTTCCATTGCTTTTACTTTTGTTTCGGCCATTTCGGCCAAGGCCAACCAGAGCGCGACGCTCATGGCTATTTTAAGTTTTCCTATTATCATACCTATGCTGATGACCTTGATGCGATTGACTAAAATTGCCTTGGGTTTGATGACGGATACGGCCTATTATAAAGATATGCTCATTTTGCTCTGCCTAGATGTGATTTTGGCGGCTTTGGCATTTATTTTATTCCCTTATTTGTGGCGCGACTAAGTAGTGGCTACGTTTTATTCATACTTCCTAAAGTTTTATTCTTACTCTTATGTTTACAATCAGAATGATGACAGCTGCCGATAATGCTTCTTTGGCGGCATTGATTAGAACCATTTTGATGGAAGTGGGTGCTCCCAAAGTAGGGACAGCCTATGCCGATCCTACACTCGATACCTTGTATGAGGTTTACAACGAGCCTCAATGTGGTTACTTTATTGTTATGAAAGATAAACAACTCATTGGTGGTGCAGGTATTGCGCCCTTGGAAGGAGGCAAAAGTAAGATTTGCGAATTGCAAAAGATGTACTTGCTAGATAAATTTAGAGGCAAAGGGCTGGGTGCTCAATTGATGATAAAGTGTCTGGATTTTGCCCGTAATCAAGGATTTGAGCAATGCTACTTAGAAACCCTGCCCTACATGAAGGATGCCCAACGTTTGTACAAAAAAGCAGGCTTCCAATATCTAGATGGGCCTATGGGTAGTACGGGGCATTATAGTTGCAATGTTTGGATGTTGAAGGATTTGTAAAAAACTATCTTTGAAACAAAGATTTCAAAATTATAATTTTGTTTGCTTTTTAGGCTTTTATTTATTATCTTAGTTGTATGAGATTAACACTGAAAGATATAGGTATTGTTCATTCGGCAGAACTGGAACTCAATGGCTTGACCGTGATCGCTGGTGAGAATGGCATTGGCAAATCTGCTGTTGGCAAGGCGCTGTATTGTGCTTTGCAGAGTGATCGCAACTTGGAAGCAAAGAGTACAATAGAGGAAAAATCTTCTGTTTTTGTTATGATGTCCGTTCTTAGTGGCCTTCAAGAAAGTGCAAAGCAGGAGAATATTTCTGAGGATATGCTCCGACCATTCTTAAATACAGCCAAAAACCCTGAAATACGTCAATTCCTAGAAGATATAATTCGAGGTAAGACCAACGTATCTAATACCTCTGAAATAGTGCATTTAATAAAACAAATGCTTCCTACTCCTGCCAACAATCAAGATTATATCCAACAAAAAACCATTGAACACAATCATTTGATACAATCTGTGTTCAGCAATCAATACAATAATGTATTGGTAGAGGGCAATAGCTCTACTTGTGAAATACAGATAAATAAAGATAATACCTCCAAAACACAACTCACGATTGTTACGAATAATGAAACTCAAAAATACCACGCCCAAGATGCGGTTTTGGATATGAAGGTGGCACTGATAGAAACCCCTACCATCCTTTCTCAATATCGCTACATCAAAGAAAACCTAGCCTTTAATAACAATCAAAATAAACTCCTCCCCGATTATAACAGAGATTTAATACAAAAACTATCAGAAAGCAGTTATAATCCAGATTATACTAAGCCTATTTGTCAAACCATTCAGTCTATTATCAAAGGTCGTATTCTCCTAGAAAACGATCAGTTATTTTATCAAGATCAACAAGCAAACAAGCATCCTATTCAGAATGTGGCCACTGGTATCAAGAGCTTGGGTATGTTGCAGTTGCTATTGGCTGGTAGTGCCATTGCCAAAGATACGGTCTTGATAATCGATGAACCAGAAGTGCATTTGCATCCTTCTTGGCAATTGGATTATGCCAAAATTATTGTGGAGTTGGTCAAGGAAGGTGTTTTGGTCTTGATTACCTCACACAGCAGTTATTTAATTCAAGCACTGGATATTTACACTACCAATGAAGGCATAACCCAACAAACCAATTTCTATCTAGGTCAAATGACTCCCAGGGGAAGTGTGTTTGAGGAAGTGACTGAAAACTTGGAAGCTATTTATAAGGCATTTGCTGCCCCTAGCTTACAATTGATGCTGGAACGCAGCCGAGGTAAACGCCAAGGACAAGTAAAGCAACAACAAGCAAGAACGGCTAGTTTGGTACAAGAGGATAAGGCTACTTACAAAAAGAAGGAAAAATAAAGAAGTCGGATTGCTTATGTTACAACTGCTCATAGACGGACTCCATGCAAAAGGACTTTATTTGACAGATGCGCTCAATAAATTGGACGAATCTTGCTGCACTTCGTCTAAAATTGTCCTTGATTTTGATGCTGTTAAGGATACTTACTATCGACAAATTGGTTTTAAAGGCGCGCACTCCAAGTCTTGTGATGTCTTACTTATTCTTCCTGAAGAAAATAGAATTGTATTTGGGGAAATGAAGCAGATGGATTTGTTGATTGAGCGTTTTGTGAATACGGAATTGGGGCCTAATACGACTGTATCAACCACTATTGTAGAACATGTATCGGATAAAATCAGAAAGAAGCAACGTCCTGATAAGAAGATGATTGACAGTTTATTGTTGCTGTTGGATATTGCTCGTTATTGTCAAATTGATGCAGATTTTTTTCCATTTATTTTTGGGGAGGAATGTATGATCGAGTGTTATTTTGTAATGGGTTTTGCTTCCTTTGAACAGTTTTTGCTGTTAGAAAATTTGCTCAAGGCACAAGAAAAATACTATTGTTATCACAAAATAGGTGCTATAGCGTTTATCACCGCAGAAGTATTTGATTGGATTTTAGAAAAAAGATAATAAATTTAATAGTGTACACTTATTACTCTCCAAACAATGTCTGAAAACAAAGAAAAATCATTAGGAAGCATAATTGGAAAGTTCTACTTATTAATTCCAGCCTTTTTTATAATTGTACCTACTTATGCCATTTTGGGAGCTATTCTGCTGCCCAACCATGTCCTGTATACATTAGTTGCGCTTTTATTAGCCTACTGGGCAGTTAGTTTGGTAATTTATGCTGTTTATGTAGTAGATACGATTGTAAAATGGCTGCGTTCGGGATTCCGTGACTATGGAGCAGATAGGGATGAAGAGGATTATTCGCCTTCCTTATCAGCAAAAATTTTCGTTATTCTACTCATTGCTAATGGATTGATGTTGTTATTGCGTTCTATATTTTCAGCGGACTCCGCTATTCACGAGTTTAGTTATTTTCCTATTCGTGTATTGGCACTTCAGGGAGTTGCCACAGTCATTGCCTACCAATTCAACCGCTTTACAGAAAATATATTCTAATTTCTCCGCAATATCTCCGAACACACCACAGCCGCCGCACAAGCCACGTTCAAGGATTCAACCTCCTTAGCCATTGGAATACTAAAATGTGCGGTTGTCAACTCTTCTGTTGCCTTGGACACGCCTGCTGATTCATTGCCCAATACAAAAATGCTTCTGGGGGCAAAATCTGCCTGATAAATGGTATTGCCCTGCTCTCCTGACAACGCATAAATGGCAAAACCGTGCTGCTTGGCGTGGCGCAATATAGGCGTAAGGCGTTCGCACTTGAGCAAACGACTCTTAAACACCACTCCTGCCGAAGCCTTTATCACAAAAGCATCTAGCTTGGCACTTCCTTTTCTGGGCAGAATAATGCCGTCTAGCCCCATAGCTGTAGCCGTACGAATAATCAAACCCACATTGGCTGGTGTTGTAATGCCATCTAAAGCCAGAAAACTGCATTTAGCAGGCACTGCACCTTGCTGAAATACTTGAAGCGCGTCATCCATATAAGGGGTATGCACATCTGCGGCTACGCCCTGGTCTTGTTTGGGATGCTTAGACAATCGAGAGACCTCTGCTGCTTCTAGGCGCAATACAGGTACTTGGCGTTCTTCACAAGCGGTTAGAATTTGCTTAATAATATCGCCTTTGGCTTTGCGTGCCAAGACAACTTTGGCAATGTCTAATTGGGGCTGTGCTAAGAGTTCTAGTACAGGTTTGCGGCCGTATACGGTCAAGAATTGATCTCTGGGATGTTTCATAATAGTGCAGTAATGGAAATAGTAAAAAAAGCTGTTTTGGTATACTACCAAAACAGCTTTAAAGATTATGTTGTACTGAATGCTAGTGATTAAGCATCAGCCAATTCTCCTTCTCTAGAAACTTTGCGGAAGCCAGATTGCTCACCAATACCAACACTCTGAGCACCAATAAAACGCGCTCTGTTGAAGTTGTTCAAGTTTTTGTAAGCTACAACTTGGTAAGCCGTAGAACCACCATGCTTGGCGATGATAGTAGACCATGCCAAGAAGATTTCGTACATACGGAAAGTTTCCTGACCATATTTTTCTAGTACTTTATCTTTGTTAGACATCCAGTTGTCATACCAATAATTGATTGTTTTAGAGTAGTGGATACCAATATTCTCTACAGAGTGAATCTCGAATCCTACTTTCTCCATACGTTGCAAATCCCAGCTAATAGGCATAGAAGCATCTGCACCAGAGAAAATGTACTCATTCATGAACAATCCCCAAACTAAGTCTTCTTGGTTAGGTCCACGGAACAAGCTATCGCGCTCTCTCAAACAAGCAATCTGCATGTAGAAAATTCCATCGTCTTCTAACATATCATAACACTGCTTCATGAACTTCTTGAAGTTCTTGATACCTACGTGCTCTGCCATTTCAAGACAAGTGATCTTGTCGTATTTTTTCATTGGAATATCGCGGTAATCCATCACTTTTACCTGCGCTTTGTCTTTTACACCATACTCAGCAATTTGCTTTTCGGCCCACTCAGCACCAGCAGGAGCGATAGTTACACCTGTAGTTTCAGCACCATAGTACTTGGCCATGTGTGCAATCAATGTACCCCAACCACATCCAATATCTAGCAAGCTTTCGCCTTCTTTCAACTGAATTTTTTGAGCAATGATGTCCATTTTGTTATCCTGAGCCTGCTCCAATGTTTCGTTTTCATCTGTAAAGTAGCAGCTAGTATAAATCATTCTTTCACCTAAAAACCAGTTGAACAAGTCATTTTGGTTGTCATAGTGACTTTTGATGATGCGCTCATCTTGTTCTTTAGAGTGTAGCACAACTTCAGGAATCATGCGTGTAACAAAAAACTTGTAGTGGTGTCCTACATAGTCGAACGTAAAGATTTCATCCTTGTTCCATAACATCTCTAGCAAGTCAGTATTGATGTCTACTTTACCAGCCATATAATCTTCGATGAAGTGGCCAATAGATACTTTTTGGTTGTTGTATCGAGCAGCAACACTTCTGCTTTTGACTTCAACAAAATCTGAAATTCTCATTCTTTAAAATGATTTTTTAGTGAAAAAAATAATAGAACGTTTAAACATTTACCTCTATGATGTGTTGTAATGGCAATACCCCTACTTGGGTATATTTATAAATACTGCCTACACATTGACTTCTATCCCTTATCATAAGTGTTTTCATCAGTAAAAAGCTCACAATTAAGCAGTTAATTTTTCAGTTGCACTTATAATCCTCCTCTATTTTCTATCTATGTCCAAACACTTTAATCGGTTTTGAAGGGTGTCTGGTCTAATTTTGCACAAATTTAGGGCATTAAATCTTATTATTACAACAAACAACAAAATTTATTAATAGTAATTAGACAAAACCCCTTGCTGTATGGCTTTGTCCTTCACCGCTTCACTGCTCAAAAAAGGCTCTCAATATTTCTCTCAAAGAGGGATCTATCACGGTTTGGTTTGGTTGACCTATACCTTTGTTTTATTGGCCTTAGATAGCAATCAAGAAGGTTTTTTGTTGACTTTTAGGAATACGACAATTCATGTATTTTTCATGATGGTTATTGTCTATTTTAACTATTGGTATCTCATTCCACAGTATTTATCCCAGAAGCGTTTTTTTATTTATTTAGTGTTGTTATTTCTGACAGCAGTACTCATTATGCCCATTGAAATGGTCTGTTTGTATTGGAATATTGCAGGACATGACAATGTAGATGCACAATTGGACTTGCTCACCAAAAAGTCGGGACACCTTGTATTTTTATTTCTAACACTCATTGTTAGCACCCTACTAAAAATTACAAAAGAATGGCTTTTTCAACAAGCTATACAAAAGGATTTGGAGAACAAGAACCTACAATCAGAGTTGAGTTTCTTAAAATCGCAGATCAATCCTCACTTTTTATTCAATACTCTAAATAGCTTGTATGCCCTTACACTCAAAAAATCGGATAAAGCTCCTGAATTGGTGCTTCAGTTATCGGATATGATGCGCTATATGTTGTATAAAAGCAATGAGAAGGAAGTTCCTTTGGAACAAGAAATTAGTTATATTGAAAACTACTTGGCCTTGGAGCGCACACGTTATGGCGACAAAGCACGCATTGAGTTTGATTATGTAGGAGAACCAGCTAGCCAGTACAAAGTAGCTCCTCTATTGTTTATTACCTTTTTGGAGAATAGTTTTAAGCACGGACTGAGCCAAAGTATACAGAATGGTTTTGTAGAGTGTTTTATTTATACAGAGGATGGTGTCATTGATTATACCTTACAAAATAGCAAAACTACTGAACGAGATGATAATTATTTTCAGGGGGGGATTGGTTTGGTGAATGTTAAACGTCGCTTAGAATTAATTTATCCCAATCGTTATCAACTAGATATTCATGAAACAGAAGATACGTATATCATCAATTTGAAAATACAAGAAGCAACCATTATTCCTAGTATAGAAAACAAAAAAGTGTAGCATTAGCTCTTCTTTGATTTAATTCCAACATTGGTTTACTTTACACAAGCACTAAAAAAATTTCCTATGAATGTTATCCTAGTAGATGATGAGCCACTGGCACAAGAAATTGTTGAAACACACATTAGTAAGTTTCCCAACCTAAAACTATTGGCCAAATGCAATAATGCCGTAGAGGCGTTGCAAGCTCTCAAAGAACATGAGGTAGATTTGATGTTTTTGGACATTCAAATGCCTCAAATTTCGGGCATTGATTTTCTCAAAACCCTACCCTCTCCCCCCAAAGTTATTCTTACTACGGCCTTTTCCGAATACGCCTTGGATGGTTATGACTTGAATGTAGTTGATTATTTGCTCAAGCCCATTTCCTTTGATCGTTTTGCCAAGGCCGTTAATAAAGCAGTTAGCCAAGATACGCCTCAGCAAGAGCCCTCTCCTAGCAGCAAAGAAAACGCGGATTATATTTTTGTAAAAGCAGATAAAAAACTCATTAAAATCCATTTTAATGACATTTTTTATATTGAAGGGCTCAAGGATTATGTTATACTGCATACCCCTACTGGCCGTGTGGTAACCCTACAAACCATGAAGAGCCTAGAAATCAAACTACCGCAAGATTTATTCATGCGTATTCATCGCTCCTACATTGTCAATTTGAGCAATATCACTGTAATAGAAGGCAATACCGTTCAGATCAATAAAAAGATCATTCCTATTGGCAAAAATTACAAGGAAAAGCTCCTAGATATGGTGAATCAAAATCGTCTATAAAACAGATTCCTACCCCAAGTCCTTTTTGTTCCTATCAAAACCTCTAGTTCTGTTAAACGATTTAATTTCATAACTTATCAATTCTTGTTATTGAAGTGGAAAAAAATCAGAAACTATACTTATTTCAATTGATCAAATCTCTATCGGTCTCTGAAAAGGGATACGTAAAAAAATACTGCGCCAAAAATGGAGCAAATCCCGTTTATCTAAAGCTATTGGATGCTATTGATAATCAAGAACATTATGATGAGAACAAACTTAAACAGAAGTTCAAAAAAGAGAAATTTGTAAAACAGTTTTCTGTTGCCAAAAACTATCTTATCAAATCTATTATGCGTAGTCTCAGAGCCTATCATTCTGATTCTAGTTATAATATTCAGGTGCATGAGCTGCTACTAGAAATAGAAATTTTGTACAACAAACGGCTCTTGGGTTTGTGTGAGAAAGTTTTAAAAAAAGCAAAAAAAATCATAGAAGAAATCCAATTGTATCACCATGTACAAGAGTTGTGT
Source organism: Aureispira sp. (assembly GCA_045105775.1). Taxonomy (GTDB): domain Bacteria; phylum Bacteroidota; class Bacteroidia; order Chitinophagales; family Saprospiraceae; genus Aureispira. The sequence continues at coordinate 21,725 of JBGCDW010000247.1, read as the reverse complement.
TTTTGGGAATTTCGCCTATATTTGTTGATGCCTTTTGATAGCCATACCGATGAATTGATGCACCAAAATCAGGCTTTAGAGCAAACATCGGCACAGTATACGGCTCAATTGAGTCAGTATAGACATCTTACCTATCATATTTTTAGCAAGGCATTTAAGGAGGGCTATTCAAGAGCAGAACATGCTGCTGGTCTAATTGACCAGTATAGCAATGACCCATTGCTACAAATGCCCCCTGATAGCCTCAATGCCAGAGCATTGGCCCGCTACCACAATATATGGAGCAAATTGTACGAGTTGGGTAATGACTTTGAGAAGATGTACCATGCTAGTAAAGCATTTGTTCAAACGATTCAGGCGCATCCCAACGTTTTTGCAGATTATGTAATGTCTACGGTTGTTCCTGCACACTACAATTTGTTGGCAACTGCTATTATTCTCAACAAAGAACCTATTTTCTTTGAGAACTTGACGTACTTGCGTAATATTCCTACTCTTTATGAAGTCAAGAGTGAGAGCACTAAACGCCTAATTCATTACTATAGCCTAGCATTGGAGTTTCAGTTTTATACCCAAAATGCACATTTTCACAAAGCTGAAGAGCTACTGCCTGCTGTTATTGAAGTATTGCAGAAGGATAATTTAGCCGTTTTTGGTTTACAGATGCTTCATATAGAATTGTGTTACAGTGTTGCCTATGCTTATTTTGCCCTAGGGGATTATGAAAATTCAGAAACCTGGGTGGATGAAACCTTAAAACATCAAAAAGATCGCCTGCGCGAAGATATTATGTGCTTGGCACACCTACTGCACGTGGTCAACCATACAGAAATGGGCAATTTTCAGTATCTAGATTATAAATTGCGTTCTACGTATAATTTTATTCTGAGAATGAAAAAAACGCAAAAATTTGAAAAGGCTACCTTACAATTCTTAAAAAAAGTAATATCGGCTAGAGATATTGCTGAGAAGCAACAACTTTCTATAGTTTACCTAGAAAAAATTCGGGTGTTGGAAAATGATCCTGCCGAACGCATGATGCTCAAAAATTTTGATCTTATCAGTTGGTTAGAAAGTCGTCTGCACAACAAAAAATTTTTGGAAGTGGCTGCACTGCGCCACCAGACTTCTAGTAGCTTGTAGCCTGTTTTGATAAACGGCCTACTCCATCAACAGGGCACAAACAATGGCGTGTTATTATTCTAAACAAACAACTCCACACGACCAGAGTATTCTGCATCGGGCTGCATACCTTTATTTTCTTCAAAAGGTGGTATTTCCTGATCGGGGTTGTGCTTTTTCATGGCTTCAACCATGTAGTTATAATCTTCCTCTTCTAAGTAGAATTCAGATTCTGAAGCATAGACCAGCCACAATTTTCCTTCATGGAGTTCAAGGGTCCCCTTGCCCTGCAAGCTAAAATCTCCTGCACTAGGCAATTCTAGACGATTGATTAAGAACAAGTCCATAGCATCGGCTATTGGATTGCTCCAAGGTATTTTTTCTCCATCAATGTGTAGATAAGCAAAAGCTTCGTCACTTCCACAATCCCAAGAAACAGTGAGTTGTTGGCCAGCTTTTATAAATGCTTCTAATTTGCTTTTTAAGGTTTCTTGATCCATTGTTTAAAGACTACTTATAATCGGAATTATTGAGCGGTTTAGTCCACTTTCAGTTCGTGGGCTTCTGTTGTAATGTTAGAATAACTGGGCATTTTTTTTTCTTGTTTGAGCCAAGCCAACTCTTGCCGATCAGGGCTAAATTGCCAACGTTGTGTAAAGCTAAATTGTTCTAAATAGTGCTGTACAGGTGGAGTGTTTTGAAGCAATTGTTGTAGTCGTTTGGCCGCTTCTAAACCCAATAGTTCGTTGGCTAGGTAAACCCCAAAATTACTACAAGTTAGCAACAAGGCACTCTTTAGGTTGGAACGCCAAAGGGGAGTCCATACCAATTGCTCTAAGGCTGTATCTTGGGCTTCAAAATTAGGAAGTAGTGGTGTACTTAGTTTGGATTCATTGTCTACCAGCCAATCATAAAGACTGGGCACATACCCACTATGATCTTCTTTGATGTGCTCTACTACAATATCTCTGACTAATATTACGATCCCTTCACAATTGGTAATACAGTCCCCAAATTTCTGTACAGCCCATTCTACTCCCAATAAATGGTGCAGCAATAGACGGTGTTTGATGTGGTGATAGAAAAATTTGCTGGAGTCTATAAATTTGTGAATGGCGTAGTAATCCTGTTCTTGCCCTCCAAATTTTCGCACGGACAAACGACTGTGATCCCAAATATTCATAGCAGCGTTTTTTAGTGTTTATACGCAGTGCTTTTTTGAAGGAGTAATTTACTTCACAGCAGCAGCATCTACTGAAGTGCCAGTCTGTTTTTCCATACACAAGATTTCCACTTCTACACGACGATTCATTGAGCCACCATTTTTGTATTTAATCAAGGGCTGAGAGCCACCATGGTGTACCGTAATAATTCTTGAATCGTCAATTCCACGCCCTACAATAGTAGTTTTGACCGTCCAAACACGTTTTTTGGACAGTTCTAGATTTTTGAACGTACTGCCAAAAATATCGGTGTGTCCATGCAGTACAATTTTAGCATTGGGATGAAACCGAAGGTAATCTACCACTACATTGATTGTTTTCATCGCCTTTAGTCGTCCTGCAAAATCTGCTTTGTTGTCTTGAAAATATACATTAGAGAGGATCAGACGTTCATTACAAGCCATATCATCAATGCTTGCTACTTCTTTGGGCATGTAATTGATAGGTTTGAGAGAATGCTCTAGAGGCTTTTCGATGGGCGCAGTAGAAGGTTTAGAGGGTGCTTCTTTTTGTGCCAGCTCCATGTTTTCTGTAGATGGATTGCCCACGTCATTATTGCGATAAAAACGCTCTAGATTTGCCTCCATTTGATCGGTGCTTCCTAGCGTTTTGTTGTCTTTGGTTTTGATTTGTATATCTTGGCAATTGATGCGTGCGGCTCCTATCTCTGTTCTATCTCCTCCAATCAAATGTGCTGTGCGTACTTGAGAAGGCAAGCGTTCGAAGTGCAATTCGCAAGACAATAAATCGCCTTTTCCTATAACAAATTGTCTACGTCCACTAGATGGTAAAGCGTCTAATTTGAGCACTTCATTTACCTTGATGTTCAAAACATCTGCATTCTTTAAGATGGCATAAGCGGAAGAAGCCTTAGAACCATTGCCTGTTTTTAGTTTCCAAGAATCGGTGTGATTGCTTCCGTATAAGACCACCTTGTCATCATCTGCTGATGCTACATAACTGACCGATAGAATCATAGAGGTAGCAGTATACTCTATCTTAGAAATCAAAAAGGCTTCTGATAAAGTTCTATAACGAGGCAAATAATCGCTATAATTGCTGTTAAAATAGTTAGGTGCTCCTAATGTGGTGTTCATCGAAAAACAACTAAGTACCCAACATGCTAAGAAGGTATAAAAAAATGTGTGTGCGCTCATTCTCATTGTGTAGTTTACATTGAAAAGTAGTACTCTATAAAAAGAAAAGTATAGTTGTGTATAGATTTGTGATAAACGTATGTACCTCAATATAGTCATTTTTCTTTACTTTTTCTCATCTCTAAATGAATTGCCAGCATAAAAGTAAGAGAAATCATAGTATTGGCCATTGGTTATCAACAACCAAAGTGCGTTTGAAGTTTGAGGTTTTTGTGGGTATCCCCCTCTTTTATTGCAAAAAACATAAAATAAATTCCAAAATATGTTTTTTCATTAAAAAAGGGCAAAAAAAAATCGCAAAAAGTAATAAATACTTTTTGCGACCTTGGCGGAAGTTGAGGGATTCGAACCCCCGGTAGGCTATTAACCCACGCCAGTTTTCAAGACTGGTGCATTCAACCGCTCTGCCAAACTTCCTTAATAAGCGTAAACATTTGTGTTGTTGCGATTGCAAATATAGAGCGTGTTTCTACAAAAAACAAATTTTTGGTCTCTTTTTTTTATTTTTAATCAAATAAATTCCAAATGGTAGCTGGAATGCGGTATTTATGAACCGTGTATTTTACCAAATCAAAACAAGCATCTACTTCATCTACAATCCAGCTATCTGCACTCATTGTCAAGCCATTCTGTTCGATCAAAACCTTATCAGGATTAAACACCAAATCAATATTCCAAGGCGCGTTTTTTTGTTTGGCCAATTCGTACAATAAAACTTTAAGACGACCACTATTAGAAACTGGACGATCAAAGTACCACTGTACCTCTGCGACCTCCAATTGACGAAGACTTTGTTCTAGCAATTCCAAGGCAGGTTTGGTTTCTTCTACCTTTTTGTACGTGCCATGCACGCTCGCAATATCTCGATAACAGCCATCCTGCCCCACAAACAAATACGCCCCAGATAGAGCCACCTCCATTCCAATCAGTACATTATACCCATCAATCCACACTTTTTTCCCTTTCAAATCACTTGGTTTGATCTGTTTGGCGCGTCGAGTGGCAATTTTGGGAGCAGGACAAGTCATTAGATGTAGGGCGCGCTGCTGGCGTTTATTGAGCCGATAACGATTGCCCACTAGAGCCAAGGCCGATTTTTCGCCATACGCTCGCCCTAACAAATAGGATAAATCCTGTGCTGCTTCTTTAAAAACAGGCTTCCACTTGTCCGCAAAATTTTTATCGTCGTTGGCGTGTTTTCCTCTGTGCTTCATTAGAAATGACTTATCAAATAATTGGTGTTTTTATTGGGTATAGGGGGCGCACGACAACAACTCACTTGTTTTTGGTTAGAGAAACAACCTTGCTCGTACACTTGTATATATGCTTTTAATAGGGGGTTGTAATTGTTATTGTGTTTGTACCGTTTACATATTCGTTGTTCTCCTCTTTGGTTATGAAATTATTAAAAAAAAAGAGACAAATGCAATCATTCCATTACATTCATTCCTCTTAAGGTGTCTTATTTTAATACTTCATGGATCTTAGTATTCAAAAAAGAGACTGCCAATTGCTTGACAGTCTCTTCTAAACACAGGTTTTGCAAAAAATGCTTACTATTCTCCAGAAAAACTCTTCAATAAGTCTCGAATTTTCTTCAAGTCACTCAGTTTCTTGATTAACTCATCAATGGCTGCTTGATAATCAGGATCTTGATTAGAATCTTGTGCCGATTCTAATAAGGTTGTCAAACTATCAATAACCTTGTCTGATATGGCTGGAATGTCCACAATACTTTGCCCCATGGCTGCTTGTACCAAGGCACTCAAGGAAGAGCTTGCCCCCAAATTGCTCAAGGCTTGCAAACTCAATAAGCTATTGCCAAAATTAAAGGCATTCAACCCTGATTCTTGAAACTGGCTTAGTCCTCCTGTTGTAATTTCGGGAGCCGAGCCAGGGCATGTTTTGCCTGTCCAATCCCAAAAGACATCATTGTCAATCGTCTCACAACTGCCACATTGCCCCAAAATAGCCTCACTAAATAAGCTGCCTGTTGGAGCATGTATAGTCGTAACATTAATAGCTGGATCAGATGGGGTGTTGGTGTAGCCATTCACCTCTTCAAAGGCAACCCAATCCCCTACGACTCCTAAAGGCACATTCTCAATAAGATCAATTAGGAATTGGCTATTGATCGTGTAATTTTGCAAACGAACAGCACGTTCATTGGCATCCTCAAACATCCATAAAATCTTGTAATAGTAGAGTTTATTACAATTCAAATGCTGTATAAGATTGTTCTCACAACAGCTTTTGGCTTCTTGTTCATTTACTATGGCAGGGGGTGTTGAACCATCGTCTACAGGTGTCAAATCTGGTATCTCTGGACTAACAGGCACATCCAATATTTTTTTCTCGTTTTGCAATTCTAAATTACTCAATCCTGCATTGAACAAGAAATAGGTATTGCTTGGATCTTCTTGACAAGTATAACGAATACTCAAATTGCTAAGAATAATTTTGTCTGATCCTTTTAGCTCTAACCCTACTTGGGCAATATTCGTCACACAAGTTGGTGGAATATCAATAGTTACGGTATATTCCGTGTTCTTTTTGTACTTTCCATCTGGAGTATGAGGAATAAAGTACGATTGAACAGATCCATTCAAGTTCACCAATAAAGACAAGCTACCTTCTGATCCCGCCCATGTCTTATCAGCTATACGCACTTTTACATGCAGTTGGGTTACGGTAGCAGGGCAGTCATTAGTAGCCCCTCCGCTCCCATTGTCATCATCATTGGGTGCGCTATCTGAACAATCACAACCGTGCTCTTCCAAACAAATACTATCCAAACAATCTACCAATGCTCTATCCAATAAAACTTCTCTAAAAATATGACGCTTGGCAAGCACATCTTTGATCGTAAAACAAGGGGTTGGATACTGCACAAAAATAGCAGATCTAGTTTTCTTGTGCTTGGTGGTTACCCGAAGATTTTGAATGATTTCAAAATACATCAAGGTGAGGGTATGGCAATGGTTGTGATTGCGAAGATGGCGCGTGGTAACCTCACTGCTCTCTGTTTGAGTGGTTTCATATACAGCCATGCTGTTGTAGCTAGAATAAGCACTAGACAATTGCTGGTGGGTCTCGTTAATATCTTGTACCATTTCGGCAGTTGACTTGCGCGTACCAGTGGCATAGCCCATACTTGCAGATGCTCCAACTACTTTTCCGATTTTGAAGTTGGCCGATATCCCTACGTTAAACTTATGCTCGGTCAACTTCGATTTGATAAATTCTTGAACAGATTTGGTGCGGATAACTTCGTTTTCTAAGGTTTCACTTCTAGAAGCAGATTCACTGCGCACCGACTTATCTTTTCTGAACCAGTTTTCTACAGCAATATTAACAGATTCACAAGGTGCCAGTGTGGTTGAATAGCTCAACTCACCCAAAGAATAACCATCTGGGGCAAAGCAAGATTCGTAAATATGCACCCTTCCTGATTGTACCTTAATAGCAGGGTATTTATTGGCTGCTCGCACAGAGAGCAGTTCACCTTTCTTGTCCAATTGATAGGTGTCGATACATTCCTCTGGCAAAATCCCTGGAATTAGGGCAGCACAATACTTGCTGGGATCATGTTTTGAAGGGTGTTTATGACAATCACAATCATCTTTTCCTGATCCATCTACAGGCTCGGTCGAATTGTCTCCGTCATCAACATTACCAGCAAAAGTAGAGCAACTATTACCAAATTGAACATGGGTAAAGTAGGGCGTAAAATCGCGATCAATCAAATCAGATTGCTGAATGGCAGGCGTATTTTCTTTTTTGATAGAAGACGCTACCTTGCAATCTATCTCTACTGTTTTGATACCATCACCATCTGTGACTTTGACAAAATCTGTCATTGATATTTTAAGATTCTCATGCCCTAGTGGATAAATGTAAACCTTAGGGCTATTGAGAAACTTATTGGCATCCATTTTAAACGAAACATAGCCATTGCTATTGGTAGCCAATTTGGCTTGGATGTTTAAGAGTGGTTGATTGTTACGCATTATCTGCTCAACAGCCAAGATAATGGGTAATCCTGCAATGGTTTTTTGGGTTTCTTTTGTTAAAAAGATAGCACGGATTCCTAGTAATTGTTTACGTGGAGGTTGTGCGGGTCGAATTTCCTTTTCGGATTCTTTCATGTTTTTAAAGTTTTGGTTTAATGAATACAAAGAGGTTTTAATCATTAATAAACCTCTAATTTATTTAGTTATTTATACTGATATTAATCTATACTTCTTAGTAAATAGATTTCAAAAAATACTATTAATTATACTTATTTATTCAAATTATTTTTTTTAAAAAAAATAAAATAATATTTATGTATGCTCTACAGAAAATTAAATCTGTCTACTTACAAATACGCTTATAAAGCGTCTAAATCAAGCTGAAAAACAATGATAATAAAGGTGATAGTTGGTTGTTAGGGTATTAATAGTTTGGATTATTAATTCGTTTTTTAGTTTTCTTTAGTTGGGTTAGTGCAAATATACAATACAAAACAACTGAATGTAAGACAGATTTCCGAACCGTCATTTTGAATTTCCCAACAGTCATTATTAACATATAAATTCATTTATTTTTATCAACATTAACAAACTATAGAATATTAATTACTAATGTATATTAATTATAATTATTACTTAAAACTCAGTTATAGCCTATCATAAAAATAGATATTGCAAACAAAATCAACCATACTAGCTGCACCTCCCCCACAAATTGTAAGCACTCTAACTTTGTATTCTCTCAAAATAGTATATCTTTGTTTCACTGCTAGAAAGGGGGTAAAAATGCAACTGATTGATATAAATTGCTGCTCAAAATAATGGTATTCAACCAAACAAAACAGCAGATTGTTTGTTGGCCAATAGAGCTGTGCAACAGTCACAAAGGTTCATATTCACACCCTTCTAAAAATAATACGGTTGAACGGAAGTTATTAACACGACACAATAAGAATATAGGTCTATGGAAACACCGATAAAGATTGATTTAGACTTCAATAGAAATGAAGATACCAACAAATTGGAAGTAGCCAAGATGCGCCGTTTTCTCAAAGTTATTGGTCTAGGTGGTGGTCAGATGAAAATTGACAAGCTCCACAAAAAAGGTAAAATGACGGCGCGAGAGCGTATTGATTATCTCATTGATGCGGATTCCAGATTTTTGGAGATTGGTGCATTTGCTGGACATGGCATGTATGAAGAGTATGGTGGTTGTCCTGCTGGGGGTGTTGTTGGAGGTATTGGCTACATTCGTGGTCGTCAATGTATGATTATTGCCAACGATGCCACGGTTAAGGCTGGTGCTTGGTTTCCGATTACAGGTAAGAAAAATTTGCGTTTTCAGGAAATTGCCATGGAAAATAGATTGCCTACGATTTACTTAGTAGACTCGGCTGGTGTGTTTTTGCCTATGCAAGATGAAATTTTTCCTGATAAGGAGCATTTTGGACGTATTTTTCGCAACAATGCACAAATGTCTAGCCAAGGGATTCCTCAGATTGCAGCCATCATGGGAAGCTGTGTAGCTGGTGGTGCTTATTTGCCGATTATGTCCGATGAAGCCCTTATTGTAGAGGGTTCTGGTTCTATTTTCTTGGCAGGGCCTTATCTGGTAAAAGCGGCTATTGGAGAGAGCGTAGACAAAGAAACATTAGGAGGTGCCACTACTCAAAGTGAAATCTCTGGTGTAACCGATTATAAAATGCCCGACGATAAAACGTGTCTGGATACGATAAAGGATTTGGTGGATAAGTTTGGAACATTTGATAAAGCTGGTTTTTCGAGAGTAGCGCCACAAGCCCCCCAGAAAGATCCTAGCGAGTTGTACGGTATTTTTCCTGCCGAACGTTCTAAACCTTACCATACCAAAGAAATTATCGAACGTTTGGTAGATAATTCTGAGTATACAGAATATAAAGCAGGCTATGGAAAAACCATTCTGTGTGCTTATGCTAGAATCGATGGCTGGTCGGTTGGAATTGTAGCCAACAATCGCCAAGTGGTAAAGAGTGCCAAAGGAGAAGTGCAGTTTGGAGGGGTTATTTATTCAGATTCTGCCGATAAAGCAGCACGCTTTATTATGAATTGCAACCAAAAGAAAATTCCGTTGGTTTTCTTGCACGATGTTACTGGGTTTATGGTGGGCACACGCTCTGAGCATGGTGGTATTATCAAAGATGGCGCGAAGATGGTTTCTGCGGTTGCTAACTCTACTGTGCCTAAATTTTCTATTATCATGGGCAACTCCTATGGAGCAGGCAATTATGCCATGTGTGGCAAGGCATATGACCCACGCCTAATTGTGGCTTGGCCTACTGCCAAGGTTGCCGTAATGGGTGGTTCGCAAGCAGCCAAAGTATTGTTGCAAATCCAAACAGCCTCCAAAAAAGCCAAGGGTGAAGAAATTACCCCTGAAGATGAAAAGAAGCTGTTGGATGAGATCACAGCCCGTTACGACCAACAAACCACTCCTTATTATGCAGCATCGCGACTATGGGTAGATGCCATCATTGATCCATTGGATACTCGCTTTGTTATTTCGCAAGGGATAGAAGCCGCGAATAATGCCCCTGTCGCTAAATTTAATCCTGGTATCATTCAAACCTAGATTTTTCGCTAAGTTTTTTTGTATAAGATAAATAATCATTGTATAGTGTGTGGAAACAACTTTCGCACACTATATTTTTTATAAGGACTCCTACTTTTTATTATTGCTATTATGAAACAACTCCAGAAGATTTTTCTTAATGACCAAGTAATTTTAGTTCTAATTTCTATCAATGCCCTTATCATCTTCTTACAGGGTTTTCCGATTGATTATTTTAGTTATAACTCTCAAAAAGCTTTTGTAATCATTGATGATATTATTACTATTTGTTTTCTTTTGGAAATCATAGTAAAAAGTCTTCATTTTGGTTGGAAAGAATACCTCAAATCCAACTGGAACAAAGCAGATGTGTTTCTGATTATCTGTTCTGCCCCTCCATTGATCGCTAGTTTTTTTACAGACATCGGCACAAGTGATATAGGGTTCTTGTTGGTTTTTCGTGTATTGAGAATTTTTAAATTTTTCCGTCTCATTCAGTTTTTCCCTCAAGTAGAACATATTTTCCGTTCTATCAAGGAAGCCTTGCGTTCCTCTGCAGTTGTAATGGTTGCCTTTTTTCTGTTTGTATTTATTGCTGCCATTTTTTCTTGTTATCTCTACCGAGATATTGCCCCTCAATACTTTGAAAACCCTATTACTTCTTATTATAGTATGTTCAAGGTATTTACGATTGAGGGCTGGAATACGATTCCTGATGAAATCACGGTGGATATGGGGGTATGGCAGGCATTTTTTACCAAAACTTACTTCATTGGAGCCTTAGTTATGGGTGGTTTAATTGGTCTTTCTATTGTTAACTCTATCTTTGTAGATGCAATGGTTAGTGATAATAATGATGATTTAGAAACAAAAGTTCAAAGCATGTCTGAAGACATGGAAACGCTCAACAAAAAGGTAGATAGACTACTAGAGTTGTTGGAGCAAGCTAAACAAACTCCTAAGGAATAACTGCTCTTTTACTACTCTTATTCATAACATTCAAGTACAAGACAATACTATGGCAATCTTACAAGAATCTGAACTTATTCTCAATGCCGATGGGAGCATCTATCACTTGGGCATTCATCCCGAACATTTGGCGGACACTATTATTCTAGTAGGTGATCCTCAACGAGTAGAAAAAGTGAGTCAATATTTTGATGCCATAGAGTTTCAACAGCAGCGCCGAGAGTTTGTCACCTGTACTGGTAGAATTGGAAAACAGCGTTTCACTTGCTTGGCGACAGGTATTGGGACAGACAACATTGATATTGTTTTGAATGAGTTGGATGCCTTGGTCAATGTAGACTTGGCTACGCGCCAAATCAAAGAACAACACACGGCCTTGACCTTTGTTAGATTGGGTACATCGGGTTCTATTCGCGAAGACTTGCCTGTAGATTCATTACTTGTTGCCAATTATGGTATTGGTTTAGAGGGATTATTGTTGTTTTATGAACAAAATAGAAATGCTTCTACAGAGCAACTCCAACAACAATTTACCACTTACTTGGCAGAACATAATTTTCAATTCCCTATCGCTCCTACCTTTGCTTCTGCCGATCAAGATTTAGTAGCGCGTTTTCAGGGTGCAGATTGGCGACAGGGTATTTCTATTACAGCAACAGGCTTTTATGCCCCTCAAAATAGAACCATCAGAGCCAAAAGTGTTGTTGCTGATTTATTTGATTGGATGCAAGATTTTGTGTTTGAGAACAAACTACGTATTACCAATCTGGAAATGGAAACCTCTGCCATCTATGGCATGGCCAATATACTAGGCCATCGTGCCTTGGCACTGAATGCCATTTTGGCCAATCGTCCTACTGGACGGTTTACAAGCGATCCCAAGGGCATGGAGCAACGCCTTATCCGTCAATTTTTTGACGTGTACTTGGATTAATTTACCAAAAATCAATAATGGGAATTTGCCGCTCAACTAAGTGTACTTTTCCTTTGATTTCGCTTTTTACCAAGGGCGTGACAAGGCGTTCTTGATAGGCTTCTTGGCGATAATGCCATTGCTCTGTTACTACCACTAACTTTAGATGTACATTCAAACCATTAATAAGATTGTCATTTTTCAAGTCTAATGACAAATGATGGGCATTGTGAATGGCAAAACGTCCAAATGCGGCCGTTACATTGCCCTCTGTTTCTAATTTTTTGCCCTTGCTGGACTGGCTCCATAGCTTGTACACAATATTGTCTCCCTGTGGAGGATTGACGGCTACAGCATAAGCTCCAACAGCTAAACCTACCAAAAGATTGCGACTCATAATTTTGGGTGCTGCTGTAGCCAGAAATTTTTTCAATTCTTTATTGTAGTTTTCTAAGCCCTCCTGCCCTACTCCAATCCAATAAGCCCCTCCTAAAAAACGCTCTTCTATTTGTTTGTTTTGTTGCAAAACTGGCAATTCAACAGTTACCGAAGTCTCGTTATCATGCTGTAAATTGGTATGAGAAGAAACGCGCTCTGTACGACTAAGTAGCGTCGTCATTTGCTGGCTCTTTTTGTACAAAACACGTCGATAATGGGTTTGATAGGTGGTGTCGTAAATCGTCGTTTGTTCTAAACGAAAGCGTGGACGCAGGGTGTCTACTACTGTTTTCCAGCGCACATAAGGATTAAAACGGGTACGACTAGTATGAGCTGGAATTCTACGAATTTTGAGGGCTATACTTTTAGGGCCACCAGACCGAATTCTAAATACATAAATAGCCCGTTTAGGCACTGTCAAGCTCTTTTGAGTAGGAGTAGCCAATCGCTCTGTTCGCCAACAACTCGCTCCCTGATGAATAGCAATTTCCACTTCCTTAAGCCAATTGCCTTTGAGTAATTCTAAATCAAATAGAATTTGATCACCCGCTTCAAAGGCATAAAAAAAACGCTGTTCTCCATTGATTTTAAACGATTGTTCACTCACCAAAACAGGCTCTATAGGCATAGCTTTAGCTGCTACTACTGCCATCCAACAAACCAACAAAATCATGTATTTCATAACTTAGATTTCTTTAAAGGCAATAATATAATTGATTCCCTTTTTGTTCAAATCTTTGGTAATCGTTCCCTCCAATTGACGGGTAAGGTTATGGATGAGTTTTAACCCCAGCGATTTGGAATTGCGATAATTTACAGTGTTTGGAAAACCGACACCATCATCTCCAATTTCTAAAATAAAAGAAGGCTTCTTCGATCTTTTTTTGTCTTCTACTGCCTCATAAATTTTTATAGAAATACAGCCCGCATTGTCCTCTGGTATACCATATTTGAGTGAATTGGTTATGACTTCATTAATTAATAAACCTAAGGGTATAGCTGTATCGATACTCAGTTTGATATTGCCTACATCTAATTTTAGTTCGACCTTGTTATTGAGCCCTTTGATGGAGCTGATAAGGTACTGGCTTAGTTTTTTTAGATAATCTTTATAGTTTAATTTGGCTAGATTATTTGATTGGTACAGTAATTCATGCACAATCGCCATTGAATTGATTCTGTATTGGCTATCTGCAAATATTTTTCGCTGTTTCTGATCCTTTAGAAAATTGGACTGTAAACTCAACAAACTAGTGATCACTTGTAGATTGTTCTTAACACGATGATGAATTTCTTTGAGCAATACAGCCTTTTCTTCATTCGAGACCGATAAAGTCTCGACTTCCTTCCGTTCGGTAACATCTAAACAAGCTCCAATAATTCTCCGAACATTTTTGTGCTCATCTCGCAAAATAATAACATAACTCTCTATGTGTTTTATTCGACCATCTACTATAATTCTATAGCTGTTCTTAAAATTAGAAACACTTTTAATTGGCTCAATACTTTGTATATAATTACTAATCATATTTTCCCGATCATCGGGATGTAGTATACTTTCTATATACATATTTTTATCGGGCCAGTCAGCAGCTTTTTCTTTATCCAGACCGTATAATTCATGCATACGATCATCCCAATGCAGGTTATCTTCTTTGACTTTCCAATCATAATTGCCCAGATTCGCGGCTTTGAGGACTAACTCTAAACGTTCTTGAATTTCTTGAGAAGCTGCCTCTGATGCCTTTCGCATACTAATATCGCGAGCACTACCATAAATTTTGTATCCCCCTTCTACCTCTTTATTATTACCAATCGAAAGATTATCCTCAATCCATACATAATAGCCATCGCGATGTTTAAAACGATATTCCCGAGTGACTTGTTTTTTTGTTGCCAGTAATGTTTTTCTTTGAGTGGATGCAGTAGCGCGATCTTCTGGATGCAAACGTTCAACCCAAATATTGCTATTGTTCATCAATTCATCATGGGTATAACCAAAAATATCTAAGGTATCACCATTAATGTATACAACAGGATTGTCATAAGATGATACATTGTTAACTTCCATTACAAAGACAACTTCATTGATATTCGCCATCAATTCATTGAATTGCAGTTCACTATCTAGTGCCTTTTTTTCTGCCAATTTTAAGGAGGTCACATCTTGTTCTGTTGCCTTTATTACAATTACCTCCTCTACTTGATTATATTCTACGCGTCCTTTGCCCAAGATATAGCGCAGTTGACCACCTGCTGTAGTAATCCGATGCTCATAGTGAAATATTTTAGTGGGATAACTAGTAGCGGTAATTGCATTGGTTAGGTTGTAACGATCATCAGGGTGAATACATTGTTGGTAAGCTTTGTACAAAACCTCCTTTGGAGTACCTTCCAAACCATAAGTCAAGTATTGCTGTCTTGACCAATTCAATTGATTGGTAGTCATATCCCACTGCCAACTCCCAACCTTGGAAAGACGTTGTGCTTCTTTCAGTTTCTCTTCCCGATCTAGTAAGATGTTTTTATCAGCCTCTAATTGTAGCTTAATCTCCTGTAGCTCTTTGTTCTGCTTGGCATATTGTTTATTGATAGTGGTTAGACTAATCCGATTATTATCTTGTTCTACTGCTACTGAAGCCAAATCCGTAACCATTGCTATCAAATCATCAATAGCAAAATTTTGCTTTATTACCTTATCAGAATAAAAAGCAAAACTTCCAAGCACATCTACCCCAGAAGAAGAAAAAATAGGAATAGCCCAGCAAGCGCGAATGTTGTATTCTTTTGCTACATTTTGGTAATTTCCAAACTGAGTATCATTCTGTAAATCCTCGATTATGATACTTTCTTTGTTGTAAATAGCCGACGTACAAGGAAATTCTGTAGAATGAACAGGCATACCATCTATTTGAGCAATAAACTCCTGAGGCATTTTGGGAGCAGCAGCAAAACTGAGTTGTCCTTCATTAACTCTAAAAATAGCAACTCTAATCCCTTCCAAAAGACGTTCAGTGCCCTTGCATAAAACATCTAAAATATTGTTTAGAGGTTGTTGGGTAGCAACCATTTTGAGTACCTGGCGACCAACTTGTACCTTGTAATTGTATTCCTCTTGTAATTCAACAATCTCAGATAATTCGCGATTGAGCAATTGAACTTGTTGCTGTTCAGATACATCACGGATTACTATCAAGGCTTGTTCTGTATTAATTTTGCTATACTGCAACTGCAAGAAAAGAATGTTCTCCTCAGCGCTCTTACCCATAAATTCCATTTTGGTAGTTGCCCCTACAGCAATAGTTTCATGGATCGAATAAAAAGTATCAAAGTCAAGATGATTGTTGAACAGCTTTTTGGGGTTTAATTGTAGCAGATTAGCTTTGGTATAGCCAAATAAAATACAAGCGTTTTTATTTACATGTATGAATTTTTCGCTTATTCTAGAAAAAACGAACATACAATCGGGAGACAGTTCAAAAATTTGCTCTACCATTACGTGTTGATTCATTCCATTTATATTACCTACTCCTATTGTATCGTCATTCATTTTCGCAAATCAATTAATCAATTATTAATATCTCTAATGCTTTTATTGGCCTGTAATAGCAACTGAATCAAATTACTAAATTTATAATTACAAAACAGAACATACTAAAATTGTTTTTCGTATAAAAACTGATTGTTAATAGACTTTTGAAGATGCTTAATACAAAAAACTATCCCGACTATTTCAACACTCTACAAACAAGCAAAATAAACCCTATTATCTATTTATTAAAATAAGTTAAAAAAACTACTTTCCCTACGATAGTTCACTCTTTTTAATCCACAAATTCAAATACTTCTGCACCTGTTGAATTTCTAGTTGTTTATAGGGTTCTCGCCGTCCAATCCACCTATAAACTCCTACAACTCCTTGCAAAGCATTGGTCAGCCAAATTTCTTCTGCCTCTTGGAGTTGCAACAAATCAACTTGTGTCTCCTCTACTTGATACCCTAATTGGGGTAGTATTTGCAACAATTGTTGGCGCATGACACCCGCTACGCAACCTTGGTCAAGAGCTGGTGTAAAAACACATTTTCCTTTTTTGAGAAACACATTTGCTGCAATGGCCTCGGCAATATACCCCTGATGATTGAGCAGAAGGCAATCGTCCCAACCTTGTTGTTGTTTTTCTATACCAGCCAACACATAAGGCAGTGCACTAGTGGTTTTTAAATTTGACAAGGCATCTACAGACAAACGAACTTGCTGTGCGATACCAATCGTGATAGATGACTTATTATTAGGATAGGTGGCTTCTTGGAGTGGGTTTGATTCTAGGTGATACTCAAAAGCTTGTTTTTGGGGGGTATAACGCCCTCCTAACTGTCTAAAAAAAGTACTGCGAATCCTAAGATTCGCAGTACTTTGCTGGGCTATAAACCCTTCAATTATTATCTTAAACTCTTGATAAGTAAATGGCTTATCTAGCTCTTGCATTTTCAAAAGGCTTAAGCCTCTACTTAGTCGCTCAAAATGAGCAAACAAATGCAAGGCACGTCCTTCACTTACTCTGATTGTCTCAAATAAACCATCTCCATACAGAAAGGAGCGATTAATCATAATTTATCTTGTAAAATCTACATTAGATAAGGTTAACAATTGTCCAGAAGCGGTATGTTGAACTTGTAAGCTGGCAATTTTTAATTTTTCAGAGGCATCTACCTCATTCTTAGGCAAGAGATAATTTTGCAAATTCAAGGTGCCTGCATACTCTCCACTAGCATCAAAAATCGTAATTTCTAATTTAGACAATTGATAATCTTGTGTAATGACAACATTGTTTTGTTTGTGAACCAAATCAATTTTTCCAGTAGTATTATTCAACTTCACAGCTATGTCATCCGAAGAAGTTGGTGCAGGACTTGTCGTTTGTGCAACAGACACCTGTGCTACTAAGAACGTCAACGCAAGAAAGGTCAGTATTCGTTTCATAGTGTTTTATTTTTAATTGCTGATAGAGCATCATTTCCCCTATTGGATAAGGTATATACTCTACTTAGTAATGAAAGATAACAACTTATTGTTGTACTTTTAACTAACTAACACTACTTTTTATTCGACTCAAGTAGTATTTTTTGTTTTAAATTGGTTTCCTTTTTACGTTTTTCTTCAAAGGATACTTATTCTTTATCAATTCTCATTCCAATTTCAAAACAAGAATCTAACCTCATACAAAACAACACTTTACAAAGCACAAATAAAGCTATTTCATGAAAAAATAAATTCCGATTATTACATTAATTGCTCTGTATTATGATTCTATTTTTCCAACACAATAAAAGTAGAGCAATTCTAAAAATCACTCTACTTTTACCCTAAATTGATCTATTTCTATTGGCTTTACTTGGTATACCGTTTCTTGCGTTTGAGCAAATGAGCACTACCATCTGTTTTGTTCAAGACCCCTTCCGAATAACGTGGCAACTCTGCCGCATTGGCTTCATCGGTATCAATATGCATTTCTAATTTATACTTGGGCGACACCCGTACCAATACGTTGCCAAAAGTCAATGGACGCACCCCATTACTTACTTCCACATCTACAATATCCTTGTCCTCCACACCAAATGATTGTGCATCATCTGGCGTCATATGAATGTGTCGCCAAGCACAGATAACACCATCCTGCATATGATAAGTTCCCACTGGCCCTACCAACTTAATTCCTGGTGTATTTTCTACCTTGCCCGAAGCACGCACAGGCGCATCAACTCCCAAAAAGAATTCATCGGTACGAGAAATTTCCAATTGATTTTTAGGGCGGGTGGGACCCAATACACGTACACGCTCCAATTGGTTTTTGGGGCCAACAATAGTGACTTGCTCATTGCATGCAAATTGCCTTGGCTGTGAAAGTGGAGCTTTTTCGGTCAATTGATAGCCCTTACCAAACAAGGCTTCTACCGTTTCTTGTGTAAGATGAATATGACGACCAGAAACCGCGATAGGAATCGTTGGAACGGTATTAACTTTTGTTTTTTCTTCTATAATACGAACAGCCTCTTGAGCTATCGCATATTGTTCGTTGGTGCGTACAGCCAACAACTTCACTCTGCTGTGGTGCATAGAAAACTCGGCTACAGGTTTTTTGTCGGACAAACGCACATCGTGGTTGGTATCTTCATTGATAATAGCACCCAAGTAATCCAACCGTTGACTGGCTCTATGGCGTACTACAGGGCTATTCTCACCAATACCTCCTGTAAAAACAATCGCATCCACGCCTCCCATAACGGCCGCATAAGCTCCAATGTATTTGCGCAAACGATGGGCAAATACCTGTAAGGCCAAACGGCTATCTTCGTCTCCTGCCGTCGATTTTTCAATAATATCACGCATATCATTGCTCCAATTAGACAACCCCAACAAGCCACTTTTTTTGTTGAGCAATTGATCCAATTCCGTAATACTCAATTCTTCTTCTCTTGCTATGTGCAATAAGACCCCTGGGTCTAAATCTCCTGAACGCGTTCCCATCACCAAACCTTCCAAGGGGGTCATTCCCATAGAAGTTTCTACACAACGCCCATATTCTACCGCCGCCACACTAGCTCCATTGCCCAAATGACAGGTTATTAAACGCAATGCCTTGAGATCCATTTGCATATAATCGGCTGTCAATTCGGCTACATACTCATGGCTAGTTCCATGAAAGCCATAACGACGAAGACCATATTTTTGGCGCAAATCCTTGGGCAGCGCATATTCCACCGCTCGCTTGGGCATGGTTTGATGAAAAGAGGTATCAAAAATAGCCACATGTGGCAAATCAGCAAAAATTTCTCTAGCTATCCGAATACCCAATAAATTCACAGGATTGTGCAAAGGTGCCAATACGCTCAACTCATGGATGGCTTGCTCTACGGCCTCGTCAATCAGTACAGGCCCATCAAATTGATCGCCTCCATGTACTACTCGGTGCCCCACTCCACCTATAGAAAGGGTAGCTAATTGCTTTTTTAATAAGGGTAACGCAAAACGCAAAGCACCATCATGCCCTGCATCGGCACATGCTATGGTTTTGTCATCCAAATGGATTACGGGATTATCAATAACACGCTCTATAGTCATCGTCAATTGGGTCTGCCCATTCAGACTATTAATAACCGCAGTTTTGACAGAAGAACTGCCACAATTAATCACTAGGATATTCATATATACTTGA
The DNA here is from genome assembly GCA_045105775.1 of Aureispira sp. Taxonomy (GTDB): domain Bacteria; phylum Bacteroidota; class Bacteroidia; order Chitinophagales; family Saprospiraceae; genus Aureispira. The sequence continues at coordinate 2,089 of JBGCDW010000247.1, read as the reverse complement.
TTGTTTTGGTGGTTGATTTTAGGATTTTGCAACTTCTATGAACGAAGTCTTCAATAATCTAACAAAGTTAACAAAAAAAGTTATTTTGCCGTGCTGGTTATTTCTTCTATACTAATAGTAGTAATCCTTCTCTTTTTATGCTTCCTAGTAATCATAACAAACAACAACTTTTAGCTCTTTTTGAATCAGGTCAAGCAGAAAATAGGCTCTTGGCCGAACAACTTGCTATAGCTACTGAAATTGATTTATTGACCTTGCTAGAACCTTATCAGGCACTACTATCGGCCTCCCCACCTAGTTTGGAATTGTATGCCCAATTGTTTAGCCAGCAGGTTTATAATGCTGCCAACCAAAAACTAGAACAACTGCCCCCCAGTCTAAAAAAACTACAGCAACTTCAAAAGGTCTACTTGGGTAATAATAACTTCCAAACCATTCCTAGTTGCTTGCTTGCACTGCAACAACTAACGCACCTTCAGCTACAACGCAATACGATTCAACGATTACCAAATGATTGTTCTAATTGGCAACAGCTTCAATATTTATACTTGGAAGATAATAAATTAGAGGAATTGTCAGATGCGATAGGTCAATGGTTTGCCCTAACCGTACTCAACCTGTCTAGGAATAACCTAAAAACACTACCGCCTGCTGTAAAACAGTGGTCTCAACTTTCACACCTCTATCTTGCTGCCAATAAATTGCTGTATTTGCCTGACGAAATTGGGCATTGGCAACATATAGAATGGCTGGATTTGTCTTATAATAAGCTACAATACTTACCCGATGAAATCGGCTACTTATCCAATCTACAACACCTAGATTTGACCAACAATCCTATAGAGCAACTCCCCGATAGCATCGCACAACTCCACTCCCTAGAGGAGTTGATCATCCACAATGTGCCATTGGATGTCTATGAGCAGGATCGTCTTGCTGATCTGCTGCCTCATGCGAAGGTTAAGGTTAATTTTGATTATTTGTATTAGGGGGAATACTACTGTTTTAAAGCAGGGAAGTAGATGTTTTTTATAAACATTGAATTTATATTCTATTAAATATTTTAGAAATTCAATTTATAAACACTATTTTCACTAAGAGTATTCTCAATTAGCCCTCTAACGAACATATATCCTAACCCACACCAGAATAGTTCTCAACAAGCAAAAGTATTAAAACAGTTGTTGTGAGTGTATAAAAATACATGAGGCTTTCCTTCATTTATTCTAAAAAATAACTAATGAGACAATTAGAAACAGAAGACGCTATATTTATTGTACATCCTAATGGAATTATAGAAGCCCATTCAAAACCAGATTGGGATAAACCCGATACCCCTGAGATTGCTCGAAACTACGCCCTAAAAATCAAAGAAGCAGTAGGCAATAATATCTGCGGGGTATTAACTATTGCTCCTAATCTATACATCCCCAAAGAATCTTTAGAAGCTTATGCTTCTGTTGATATTGGCCACATAGCCGATGCTCTACTTGTTTCTTCTATTGGTACTCGAATCTTTGCCACTGTAGCCATCAAAATTGTCAAACCATTGACTCCTACCAAAATTTTCACCAAACAAAAAGAAGCTGAAGAATGGTTGCTAGAACAGATTGCTGCTGTAAAAGAGTCGCGGGGGAATGGTTGAGGGGGGATGGTTTATGACTTGAAATTTTAAAAATTGAATTTTTTTGTTTGATTTTTAGTTTTTTTTATTTTTTCTGTTTTTCGATTCCATTAACTGCTTGGTCAAAAACCCCTGTTGAAATCATTGATTTGATTAACATATCTATTACTGGAACAGATACACTATTTCCAATTAATTTCATCCACCTTGCTCTTGATTCAGGCAAAATAAAATCTTTTGGAAATCCCTGAATTAAACACGCTTCTTCTTTGGTTATTTTTCTGTATTGATTGGCTAAGTAAACGTCCTCTAAAAAATTTTCTTTGTATTAGACATTATCACGACTAAATTCGTAGCGAAAAAAGCATCTTTTTCCCTCACTCATCGTTAAAAATTGATTCCATAGCACTGCTATGAACTAAATTTTTGCCTTGATTGATGAAAAAACCTTACTTTTTGTCTCTG
>JBGCDW010000246.1:0-9252 GCA_045105775.1 Aureispira sp. | reverse complement strand
CTTATACCAATCCATAATTACTGCTCCTCTGCCATTAGTACCCTCACTAATCGCAGAGTTTTTTTATGCCCATGCTGAAGAAGATAAATAATTTAATATACATACTATCAGGCTTAATTAATCAACTCTAGATTCAAGTCTTTTAAAATTTCATTGACCAATTCAATATGCCTTTTTCTAATGAATTCTTCTGTCATAGTACACTGAACCAATGATTGAGTCATTGCTAACTTTGTCTTTCTGTAATGTTTCTTTTTTCGCTCAAAGTCATAGTTTTTTGCAGCAGCATTCATTCTGTTTGTTAGCAAAGTCATATTTCCCAAACAATAAGTATATTCTTGTTTAAAACTATCTGAAAAATCCCGTTCCCAATTCGTTCCTTGTTCTGGTTTCTGGGGTATAATATGTTCCAATGTTGCTTTTTTGAAGTTTAACTGTTGCTCTACTAAATCGTCTTCAACGACAGCATCTTGAACCCTTATGTTTTTGGATATTAACAGTTTGCCTATTGCATTATCCCGCACTTCACCACTCAAAAACTTAATTAACTCCTCTTTTTGATTATCCGTCAAGTTAAATCTTTCCATTGCAGCCTCAAAATCATTCCTGTTCAAATCTTTAATTGCATCGTAAATAGGTTGGTTTGAAAATCTTTTGGCTGGCTTCATATAAACATAAAGCAAATGTTTTTCGTAGTTTGTAGTAAACTGAATAATGTGTTGAGTTATATCTATATCTGTGCCATCATACTTAAAATGCTTAAATAAAGACATATACAAATTTTCCGTATATCTATTATTTCCTGCATTCTTCAAAAATTGAACTTTGTTCCTTAATACTCTACTCTCAAAATTTAACTCATTAAACCTTTTGTAATATCCTAAGCCCTCTTTTAAATCCTCGTAAAAAATTTCTATAGCTTTTTTGGAGATTGAATCCTTGTAATTTTTCAAATAATATTCTTTTATCGCATTAAAAGCGGAATATTTTTGTTGGGCGGCTCGTCGGCTCTCAACCCATCGGCCAATGAAATCACTTTTTAAATCCTCATCTAAATCCATCCATCTCTGACTTGGTTCTAAATCTGCATATTTGGTAGGATCTTCTTCTTTTAATTCTGAAAAAGATTTTATAATAAAATTTCTCAATAAATCTTTATTGGATAAAGGCAACCCCCTATTGTTCAAGATTTCAAATATTTGATAAGCGGTATCAAAATTACCTGTTTGAATGCGAACTACAGATACTCTATTTTTTAAAAATTCGATAAATGCGTTTAACCGTTTAGCATTCTCTAATGTGAATAAGGGTTCTTGTTCATTTCCATCTAAAAACAATTCTTTTAGTTGTTCTACAAAGTAATCTCTATTGCTAAAATATCGTTGAACCACTTCTCTTTGTTCATCAGTCGCCTCTCCTAAATCTATGGAAGAAATCCTTCCACAGCGCATGACTTCTTTAAGTACAGCATCGTAATCAAACCCTATAGAGCGTTCAATTTTAACTTTTTTCTCTACAGCAGTAGCTCCAAATATTTTTTTATTATATATCACATCATCTATACTGGGTACAGCTTCTTTTAAATAAGCTTCTAAGTCCTCTTTATCTTTGTTATCAATAACCGTGTTCAAGTCACCTAAAAAACATTTGATTGCGACAAAAAGAAGCACTAAAGTAGTAAGTCGTTGCTGACCATCAATCACTTGATATTCTCTTTCTCCATTGTCTACCAAAACCATTGAGCCTAAAAAATATACTTTCCTATTCTCCTCTTGAAAGAATAATATTAAATCTTCCCACATCATATTCACCTGATTATTTCTATCACTTTTTCCTACACTTTCCCAGGAGTATGGACGTTGATAATCAGGTATTATATAAGTCATATCTTTCCCAAATAAATCGTTAATGACTTTATGCTCTGGAGTAAATTTCCAATCCATTTTATTATTTACACTTTAACCTTGTTTATTAAAAATAGGAACCATCTATGGAAACACAAATTAGGTATAAATACGCAGAAACAAAAACACGAAAGATCACGATCCGCCTCCTAACCTATACACGCCAATTCATCTCCGCTCCTCTGCCATTAGTACCCTCACTAATCGCAGAGTTTTTTTATGCCCATGCTGAAGAAAACAGAACGAAGCGCATATTTTTTCAAGAATATTACAAAAAAAACAAACAAATTTTACTTTGGCCTGTTTGCTATCTAAATAGAGCTAATAGTATCTATGGTTCTAATTGAATTTTACACTACTATATATTATCATCTAATTACATTATTGTTATGCTCAAAATCACTGCCTCCCACGGTAGATGATTGGATATTATTACCTCACGTCCTTACTTTGACTATTTTTTTGCTTGTACAATAAGTTAAGAGAATTGACATTTCCACAATACTTATCAAAGTAATATCCTTGTCTGTAGCAAACTCAAACAATCAGCCACCATGGAAAATAAGACGACTAAAAGTTTCTGGAATGAGCGCTGGGCAAAGGTAGAAACCAAACACCCAACTAAAAAGAAAGATTATTATTTCTCAGACTACGGCCGAGTAAAAAGTGTTGATAAATTCACTCAACACGAACAGTTGCTCAAAGGCTCCAAAACGGTTCAAGGTTTTATGTTACTCAATTTGCGTTTGGATAGCAACAAAACACAAGGTTGCTACATCCATAAATTGGTCGCACAAGAATTTTGCCCCAAGGAATATGAAGATCAAAAATTTGTTGTGCATCTAGATCAAGACAACCTCAACAACCATTACCAAAATCTCAAATGGATGTCTCAAAGAGAGATGACTGATTTTCAGATTGCCAATGGCGTTTATGATCCCAAAAACAGAAAGCCTTCTCCTCTGAATAAAATGAATCCTACTCGAGTGCGTTTGCTCAAACGACGACTAAAAGAAGGAAAAACAAAAAAACAAATTCTAGCAAAAAATTTCAATATCACCATGGCTCAATTACGAAAAATAGAAAAAGGTATTGATTGGGGATATGTAAAATTAGAGGAAGACGAACAGGAAAAAATGAGCTCATAGACGCTGTTTTCCTAGTTTTTGTTCTTACACTATCCCTGTAATAGATGTAGATTTACATTTTATTACTGTCCTGATTTTAAACGTTATTAGTAGTACTTTGTACGGTTGTAATGACACCATTAGCCATCTTCAAGTTGTCTGCTATCGCCAGGGCAATACAGAATTTTGATTAATAGTACAAACGGCACTTGTACGTTTAAGATATTATATCTACCTTTTACATCGGCTATTCCTCGTCCAACTTTTGTTGGAGTTTGGAATAGCTTTTTTTTTGAATAACTGCGATCAAGGCAAGACATCTTCATTTTTTATAGTAAATTTAGGCTCTCAAAAAGGTTTTTACCAACGCGATTACGACAGTACAAGACATGACTAAAACAGCATTTATTACAGGTATTAATGGACAAGATGGCTCTTATTTGGCCGAATTTTTAATTGAGAAAGGCTATGTAGTTTGGGGAATTCTCAAGCGCAACTCTGTGGCCGAAAATCAAACCTATCGCATTGATCAGATTCGCAATCATCCAAATCTAAAATTGGTATACGGCGATCTCATTGATTTGGCTTCCTTGGTCAAAGTGCTACAGCGTGCCCAGCCTGATGAGATTTACAATCTAGCCGCACAATCGCATGTACGCATTAGTTTTGATCAGCCTATTTACACGGCTCAAGTCACAGGTATTGGCACCCTCAATTTGCTAGAGGCCATGCGTTTGATCTGTCCCAAGGCGCGTTTTTACCAAGCTTCTTCTTCAGAAATGTTTGGTAATAACATTGATTCTGATGGCTACCAGCGCGAGAATACTCCTATGACTCCCGTATCTCCTTATGGCTGTGCTAAGGTTTTTTCTCATAATATTTGTAACAACTACCGCAACTCGTACAACCTTTTTATTAGCAATGGAATTTTATTCAACCATGAGTCGCCCAGACGTGGTTCTAACTTTGTGACCAACAAAGTAGCCAAGGAAGCCGCTAAAATCAAGTTGGGTTTATCTCAACAATTGGTGCTCGGCAATACACAAGCGACACGCGATTGGGGACATGCCAAAGATTATGTCAAAGCTATGTGGATGATGTTGCAGCACGACAAAGCCGATGATTTTGTATGTGCAACAGGCGTTTCTCACTCTGTTCAATATTTGGTCGATTATGTATTTGATTCTATTGGTTTGGACCCCAAACAATATGTCTCTACAGCCGAACGCTATATGCGTCCAGAAGAGTTGCACGATCTAAAAGGAGACAGCACCAAAATGCGTGAAACACTGGGCTGGGAACCGGTCTATACTTTTGAAAGTATGATGGATGAAATGGTGCAGTATTGGTTGGATTTTTATAAAAATGCTTAGTAATGGCAAAACGATTGGTAACAGGCGGCACAGGAATGGTTGGAAGTGCTATTCAGGCAGACCTCAAAATTGGACGCAAAGATTGTGATTTGGGCAGTTGGGAGGCCGTTAATGCTTTTTTTGCACAACACCAACCCAAAGAGGTGATTCACTGCGCGGCCAAGGTGGGTGGTATTTGGGGCAACATGAATTACAAAGGGGATTTTTTTAGAGAAAATATTCTCATGAATACCCATGTTATTGAAGCAGCACGCCTGCATGGAGTCAAACGCTTGGTGGCGTTTCTATCCACTTGTGTTTTTCCAGATCAAGTAAGCTATCCTTTGTCAGAAGATAAAATTCATTTGGGGCCGCCCCATACCTCCAATGATGCTTATGCTTATGCCAAACGAATGACAGACGTTCAAATACGTGCTTATCGCGAACAATATGGTTTGCAATATGTATCGGTGATTCCTACCAATATCTACGGCCCTAATGACTTGTTTGACTTAGAAAATGGCCATGTGGTTCCTTCTCTTATTCATCGTTGTTATTTGGCACGAGAGCGTGGCGAAAACTTGGAAGTATGGGGTTCGGGCACCCCATTGAGAGAATTTATTTATGCTGAGGATGTTGCCAAACTATCAGAGTGGGCCTTAGAAAATTACGACGAAGCTGAACCAATTATTTTTTCTACTTCTGAAGAAACGAGCATCAAAGATTTGGTAGAAATGATTGCTGATTTGCTACAATTCAAAGGAAAATTAATTTGGCGAACGGATAAACCTGATGGACAATTTAGAAAGCCTAGCGACAATTCTAAACTACAAAAGTATTTGCCCAATTTCCAATATACGCCCCTGTACGAAGGGCTTCAAAAGACCATAGCATGGTTTGAGGAGCAGTATCCTAATGTGCGAACTTAAAGGCTGACAAACTCTTGTTCCCAGGTTTCGTCTACCAATACGATATCTATAGAACTGGCATTTAACCAAGTGTCTAGCTCCTGCTTGAGTGCACGGTACTGTTCTTGCACACTTGAGTTGGTTGCGCGGTCTTCCGTTTCTACCATAAGAAAGACATAACGATCTACCTCTACATCCAGATAAATTTGGCGTTGTGTCGATTGGTCAAAAAAGTCTATGTCTATCAGCTTATTGGCCAATTCATCCACCATTTCATCATTGATTTGCGCACGATCATATATGATTGCATGCTCTAAATCTCCATAAATACTCCTTACAACATCCTCGGTGTTGTTGTCCTCTGCATCTATAGGGGCTTCTATTTGTACGGTTTCATCTATTTCAATATCGGTCTCCACAATATCTGAAAAAAGAAAAAGTATAGCCATCGTCATCATCAATATGATCATAAATGCACCAGCAATAATCCCTGTTACCTGCCAATTGCTGTGCAAATTTCCTCCTTGCTTTATATAAGCCTCCACTTCTGCCTCTTGTGTATTTCTAAATACTGCTTTGCTTGCAAAAACACAAAGTAAACTATAAAGTAAGCTCGGCAATTCAATTACATAAGAATCAAACACTATAATAGCAATCATGTAAAGAAAAGTACTAACAATGGTAGCCAACCAAGCAAACGAGACTTTTTCCTGTTGTCCCAATGTTTTGTAATTGCCTATCATGAGATAGCCTGCTGCCAAGGGGCCGCTAAAAAACGCTGCAAAAAACAACATTTTGTCATTGTATACCTTGCCGCCTGTAGTTGGCTGTATTTCATCTAAAATGTAATCGGTGGACATTGTTTTTGTTTTTTAATCCCATGAAGTGAACAACTCCAAATGCTGCTTCAGTGCTCCTAAAGACTGTTTAGTTTATTTCTCGCTGGTTTTTCTATAAATCTGTAAGTAATCGAAGCAATTAAAATTACGATTATTAATAAAACAAATGCTCCAATCCAATTATTTAGGTAATTGATTTCATCGGGTGGTGGCGGCATTCCCCCTTTTAGCAACGCAAAAATAAACGCGGTCATAATCAGAGGGGTGTGTACCAGATAGATAGAGTATGAAATATTACCTAAATGAGTAAAAACTTTTCCATTAAGCAATTTATGTATTCCCCCTTCACCATAGGCCGTATGCAAAATCAGAAGGGATAGAGCTGGAATAGCAAAAGGATCAGGCAACCAGTCTTTGTACCACAATAATAACAATCCTCCAAAAATTACGACAAACCAATAACTATGTTTTAAAAAGGATTGTCCAATGCCTCTTCTATAAAGTTCATAAGTCAACATCCCAAATATAAAACTACAGCCCCCCCTTAATAAAGCGAACCCTGTAATAATATCAATACTATTACTTGTTTGATAGAACAACTCTTCTGCGGTTCGTTGTCTTATAAGATTGATTTCTTCGGACCATAGTGGTGCTAACACCTCACTAATATAGAATAAAGCCGCAAAAGCGACCACTCCTATCAATCCTTGGAGCCAAGGCTTAGATCGATACATCATCCAAGCAAGCAAAGGAAATAGTAAATAAAGAAACCATTCTACACTGATCGACCAAGATGCAGAGTTCCAAGTAGCTTCTGTATGAGTTCCCCAAGCATGAGTAAGTGTGAGTACAAAGGGGATGGCAGAATTATCCGCTATACCTTGTACCAATGCAGGCGTTTCTTCAAAATTAATTTGAGACTTCATATACAAGACCCATCCTAGTAAATAAAGAAAGGTAACTAAATGAAGTGGGTATATTCTTGCAAATCTGGCTTTTATAAACCTCCAGAATGTAGCTTTTTCTATTGTGTGAATAAATAAATCGCCATAAATATGTACAATGATAAACCCACTCAAAATAAAAAACAAATCTACCATCAGGTAAAACTTGGATACGATAAACACATCGGGCGACGTAAGTGGGCCTATCATCATGTGAAAATGACACAATACGACTAAAAGCGCAGCAATACCTCTGAGAGGGGTTAACGAAGAGATATATTTAGGTTGACTCATTATTGCGTTGATTGGAATTAGTAAAAGGGGGAGATAATTATTGGTTTAACAAACTCAGAGCCGTAAATACTCTGTTTCCCAAGAGTCATCTACCAAAATAAGCTGCACCCTAGAGGTATCAAAAAACTTTTCTAAAGAATTTTTGATGCGCGTGTATATTGCTTGAATGTTGGGATCTTGTGCTTGACTGGCCACTTCTACCATAGAAATAATATAAAAATCGTCCTGTCTTTCTGCATAAACTTGCCGTTGCACCCTTTGTCCAAAATATCCCGTTTCCATGAAATGTGCTCCCAATGCGTCAATCTCTCTACTATTCCACTCTGAGCGGTCATAAGCAATAACATGTTCTAAACTGCCATAAAAAGCACTGGTTATCCCCGAAGTGAGGTCTTGTTCGGGGATTTGTGTCTGTGCAGGCGGTGGTGGTGGTAATGGTACAGGTTCCTCCTCATTTATAAAATAAAAGAAGCCTCCTACTGCCATAGCTATAGTGAATATAATAAGAAAAATAACCATCACTACCTTGAACACCTGCCAACCACTATGGAACGTTCCCCCCTGTTCTATATAGTGTTCTATCGCTTCTGCTTGTTCTTTTTGGTATACCACACGAGCTGCCCAATAACTTAATAGGCCATAAAATACATCGGGCAAGTCATACACGTAATAACTAATTGCTACAGCTGTACCAATGTATACCAGCATTCCCAAAATAGCCATCGCCCAAGTAATCCCTACTTTTTCCTCTTGGTCTAGTGCCTTATAATTGCTGACCAACAAATAGCCCGCCCCCAATGGGCCGCCAAAAAAAGCCCCCAAATGAACCATCCGTCCACTGTAAACTTTGGGTTGAATAGCTATCTCATCTAAAACCGTATCATCCATGGGTCATAAAGGGTTAAAAAGTTTCCAATGTATATTCCAAATCTTCATCCATCAACAAAAGCTCCACCGTAGTATTGGCCAAAAAAGCTTCTAGCTGTGCCTTGGCATTTTTGTAAAGGGTTTGAGTGGCTGGATCAGAAGGATCAACATCAGCCTGTGTTACTACAAAATTATATACTCTATCTGGATTAATTTCTAAGTAGACTGTCTTGGAGTTGACCGCATCAAAAAAACCAGCTTGCGTCAATTCTGAAGCCATTGCATCAATTACTTCATCACTGATGTCTGCTCTATTAAACACAATAACATGGGCGGCATCGCCATAACTCCTAGTTTGAAAATCTGCAACCGTTGAACTGATTTCTGGAGCTGGTATCGCCACTTCAACTTCTGATGACTTAGGAGAAAAAAGCAGAAAAGTGCTTCCAATAACGAATATAAGTATAACACCAAACGCTGCAAAACTCACTCCTGCAGCTCGCCAGCCGCTGTGTAATTCGCCTCCTTTGGCAATATGCTCGGTTACTGCCGCTCCTTGCTCATTCCTAAACATGGCTTTGGTGCCAAAAGCAACCCCCACCCAAAATCCTATAGTGGGCACCTCTATAAACTGTTCTACTATATATATCAAAACAAACAAGGCTATCGTGCCCCCTATTGCCACAGCCCAAGCACGTTGCACCTTGTGCGGCTGTCGCAAGACTTTGTAGTTTTCGGCAAACAAATAACCAGCCGCCAAGGGGCTGCCAAAAAATGCAGCCATAGCTACCATCGTTTCTGTATATACTTTTCCTTTAGGGCTTAATTCACTTTCGTCTAGTACTTCTATTTCTGTCATGTTTTTATTGGTAAAGTTATTAGACATTATCACGACTAAATTCGTAGCGAAAAAAGCATCTTTTTACTTCGTGAGCCCTTCGGGGTTCCCTCACTCATCGTTAAAAATTATTTTATGAACTCGCTCCGCTCGGTTGATTCCATAGCACTGCTATGAAC
>JBGCDW010000245.1:0-9301 GCA_045105775.1 Aureispira sp. | reverse complement strand
TTATCTAAGGTTTGGATAGTTACACTCTGGGTAGAAGTATTGGGACATTGCCCATTCGTCGTATAGGTTACGGTATAACTTCCGATTGTAGAAGCACTCACATCTATGAGTCCTGTACTAGAGTTGATGGATAAACCTGCTGTGCTACTAAATGTTCCACCCCCCAAACCTGTAATGGTTGGCGTGGGGTCGGCTCCATTCTGACAATAACTGGCATTACTATATGAAAAAGAAGCATTATCCAAGGTTTGGATAGTTACGCTCTGGGTAGAAGTATTGGGACATTGCCCATTCGTCGTATAGGTTACGGTATAACTTCCGATTGTAGAAGCACTCACATCTATGAGTCCTGTACTTGCATTTATAGATAAACCTGCTGTACTGCTAAACGTTCCACCACTCAAGCCTGCAACCGTTGGCGTGGGGTCGGCTCCATTCTGACAATAACTGGCATTACTATATGAAAAAGAAGCATTATCTAAAGGCAAAATATTAACAGACTGATTAGAACTATTAGAACAAGAGCCTCCTGTGGTATAAGTTACCGTATAACTCCCTGATGTTGAAGCACTCAAATCTATTAGCCCTGTACTTGCATTGATGGATAAACCACTAGGACTAGCCGTGTATGTTCCTCCTGTTGTTACGGCTGTTGGAGTAGGATCGGCTCCATTAACACAATAGCTTGCATTACTATATGAAAAAGAAGCATTGGTACTATTGGTAATAGTAATAGTGGTGAAGCCTTGTGCTGGACAAGGCCCATTGGTAAAGTAACCCACCGTGTAAGAACCTGGCCCTGACGCGCTAATATCTATAGTTCCTGTTGTTGAATCTACAAACAAGCCTGCACTGCCCAAAAAGTAGCCGCCTTGTAATCCTGTAATGGTTGGTGTGGGATCGGGTTGGTTAACACAAAAACTATTGCTAGGATAACTATACGAAGCATCATCCGCAACAATAATACTCACTTGGTCTGTTGTAGAACCACCCGAATAGTTATAAGTAATGGTATATGTTCCTAAAGCCGAAGCACTCAAATCAATCTCTCCTGTGCTTGAATTGAAAACTAAACCACTAGGGCTTGCTGTATAGGTTCCATTAGGTACACCCAATTGTACAGGAGTTGGGTCAAAATCATTTTGGCAATAGGTCGCTTGAGCGTAATCTATCGAGGCAGCTATTCGTTCTGGCAATACCAAATTGACGGGAGCGATAGGATCATCTCCGCTCGTCCCACTATTGCCATTGGCAATAACTCCTGAGCCGTAAAATGTGACAGAACCCGTTCCAACTCCTGGAGCAGTCCAAGTAGCCGAAAAAGTAAATCCACCTGCGGCAAAAGCGGGGGTCGAATGCTCTACATATTGCCTACCATTCAGTGGGCTAATTTTGGTGCCAGCAATAGGACTTGAAAATGCACCTGCTTGTGCATTAGTGGGTGTTAATGCAACCCCCTGTACCCCATGCACAAAACCAAACTGATTTGTGGTATTGAATTCCACCGTATAGGTATCATTTGGTACATAGTCGGTTACGATTTGTCCTCCTGTATTCCTCACTACAATTGCCAACGCCGCATTATTAAAAGCACCATTATGGCAAGCACCACAATTGAGTCCTGCCGCAATTGGACTCCCTGTACGATCCAAACTAAACGTTGCTGCTGCGCCTGTTCGGCTACTTTGCAAAACATACCATAACAATAAACAAGATGCTAGAAAGTAAAGAAATCTTAATTTCATAGATTCAATTGTTGTGTCCGAAAATAGTTTTATACTGTTACACTTTTAGATATAACGAAAGATTTTGTCACATTGTATCAGGCTATCCTATACATTTTTCATAAAACTATCCTGAGATTGTAATAGACATTTTATCTTTGCATTGTAAGAGACTTTATATTCAGAAAAATACAAAAAAGTCTCGAATAAAAACCAAAGTAAAAAAATAAACTAGCTCAAGAGTAGGTGTTTTCGTTATTCAAATTTGGACTTTATTATTTGGGAGTTTTGTTTAGCAACTGGTAAGGTAGCTGATATGGATATAAATGGAGGAAAAAAGGAATAGGTAACCTATTGAAACAACCATATCCCTCTACAAAAAAATAGTCATCTCTTACAACTGGGAAGAGATGACTATTATAGAACAGTGTATTGGGTACACTGGTATGAATTAAGATAGCAAAATAATTATTTGGCTACCATCATTTGTTGTGCTTGACGTAGGTTTTCACCTTCTAATATTACGGTATACAAACCGGGAACCAAGTTAGGGAAATCCAATGTTTGAGTAGCACTTTGAGCTAAGTTCAATTGTTGTGCAGCAACTACTTGTCCTGCCATATTCACAATTTGCAATTGGAAATCAGTTTCTTGGCTGTTGTTTTTCAAGGTAAAGTTACCTTGGTTAGGCATTGGGTAAACATCAAACAAAGCAATTTCGCCTTCGATGTTGTTTACATTAGTGCTGTTGTCTTCTGTTAGTGCAACGGAGATAGCTGCAGTAACTTGGTCACCAGTAGTACCACCATTACCATTACAAGCCAAACCAACACCATAAAGTGTAACCGTACCAGTACCTGCTGCGGGTGCTTCCCATGTAGCAGCAAATGTACCTGCAGCTTGCAAGCCTTGGTGCTCTAGGAATTCAATACCAGTAGCAGCAACCGTTGTCAAACGTGTATTAGACGTAGTGTTAGCCAAGAAATCACCTGCATTAGCATTGTTGGCATCTAACATAGATGCTTGCATAGCATAACCACTAGCACCTGAACCAGTTACAGTAAAAGTAACCGTATAGGTTTGTCCAGGAACATAAGCCGTAACAGCCGTTCCAGCAGCATTGGTGATTGTTGCAGATGCCGTAGGAGAAAAGCTACCGCCATTATGACACTGAGAACAAACACCTCCAGCTACAGGAGAACCTGTTCTGTCAAGGCCACCAGAAGCGGCGCGTCCAGCAGAAGAACTTTGTAATAATAATAAACCAGCTGCACCAAACATTAGTGCCATTAAAAAGTTAATTTTTTTCATGTAGAGTAATTGTTTTTGCTCAATAAATTGTTCGTGAGGAAGATTAAAAATATAGAATAGTTATACTGTTTTGAAAAGCAGTTTTTAGGTTTTCCAACTACTTCTCTCTGTTTTATTGTATAATTATAAGCTATTTTTATGAAGAAAACAGCCAATGCTAAGGTTTTGTTTGAAAATTGTCAATTTTATGTTGTTTTATGACCAAACAACTCTTTTTTATGACAATTCTACAGTAACAAACATACAACTACGTTTAATGTAATTACTTGTATAAACCAATACTTGTTATCAATTGATGGATTTCTATGATATCCACCAATAATAACAACGTAACTTAGCGTGCACTTTGGTAAGTGATGAGGTAGGTAAATTGGGTTCCTGTATCAGTAATCTTTAAATTGACATCATTGTCTGTTTTGCTACCTTCATAAGCATAGCTTTTGCCTATAGAAGTAGTAACATTACCAGGAACCAAAATAGAATAATTGGTTGGACTAATCTCAAAAGTTATATTATTATCATTGAGAAAATTAAAATTGGTCAATGTAAAGCTATACGGTACGTCTTCAGACGCTTGTAATACATAACCAATATTATTGTAGACACGTCGTCCACCATTGGCATCAATAACAACATAAGTGGCAATTACCGCACTATCTTCAGGATTTACATAACGCTCATTAATTGGCAGGCATTCGGTATCTCTGCGCTCATAACCATCTTCACAAACGCAAATTCCATTGCCACAAGTACCATAATCACAGACTACGCCCTCACAAGGGTCGCAAGCAGAAAATATTAAAGCAATACAGGAGACTACAAAAAAGTATTTTAATCCAGTAATAGTTGTTTTCATAATAAGAATGTTGTTTAATCAAATGACAGGTTAACAATGACCATTATTTTGTTGTTCAAACGCCCAAACAATAGGTTTTAGTATGAGATATAGTAAAATTATCTCAATTACTCGGACAATATAAGCACTCTACTACAACTCTAAAAACTAGCTACTATTTTTTTAGGTGCTTATTGTTTTTTATGTAAAAAAACACCACCATCCTAAACACGCTGTAGGATTAAACCCAATACGTTATCACTCTAGTAAAATAAACATCAACATATCCACAAAATCATTTTCCATTTCATAAATATCGTATATTTACTCCTTGATAAATTATTTCAAAAACACTATTTTTATTTAAACCGCCTTCTCCCCCTTATGCTTTGTATCAAAAGTAATTTTGAACAGTAAACATTAATGGTTATCAAAACAGGCACTTGAACAACAAAATAGTATATTAGAGCAGCAATCAACTCAAATTGAAGCACTCCAACAAAGCATGGAAGCCTTACAACGTTCTAAATAGACTTAAAACACAAGTATGGAAGCATACATTTATGATACTTTGCGAACACCTCGCGGCAAGGGCAACAAACGAGGGGCCTTAATTGGAACCACCGCCACTCAACTTACGGTCGGCGTTATGCAAGCCCTACGCCAACGCCATCATTTGGATACCACCTTGGTCGAAGATATGATCTTGGGTTGTGTAACACAAGTGATGGACCAAGGGGCCAATGTAGCCAAAACAGCCGCACAACAAGCAGGCTATGGCGATCACTTAACAGCAGTTACTCTCAATCGTTTTTGTGGCTCTGGCTTAGAAGCCATCAACCAAGCAGCCGCCAATGTCAAAGCTGGTTACAATGAATTGATGCTGGCAGGTGGCGTAGAATCTATGTCTCGGGTCAAGATTGGGCTAGATGGTGGTGCCATTGCGATGGATCCTGCGGTTGCCCTTCAAGGACATTATGTACCTCAGGGGGTTTCGGCAGATTTGATTGCCACCAAATATGGTTATTCTCGTCAAGATGTGGATCAATTTGCACTAACCTCTCAACAGCGAGCCACACAGGCTTGGCAAGCCAACAAGTTTGCTAAAAGTATCGTTCCTGTACACGACATCAATGGTTTGTTGGTCTTGGATAACGATGAGAATGTACGCCCTTCTACTACCTTGGAAGGTTTGGGACAATTAAATCCCGCCTTTGCCAAAATGGGAAGCCAAGGGGGCTTTGATGCCGTAGCACTAGACAAATACCCTGAATTGGAACGCATTCATCATGTACACCATGCCGGCAATTCCTCGGCCATAGTGGATGGTGCTGCGTTGGCACTAATTGGCAGCAAGGCTGCGGGCGACAAAATGGGACTAAAACCTAGAGCCATTATCAAATCTGTGGCTACTTATGGTACAGATCCGACCATGATGTTGGTAGGCCCTGCCCCTGCAAGCAGACGCGCACTTCAACGAGCAGGCATGACCAAAAGTGATATTGACTTGTATGAAGTCAACGAAGCTTTTGCAGCCGTTGCCTTGCGTTTTATGGATGATTTGGGCGTAGACCACAGCATTACCAATGTGAATGGAGGAGCTATTGCTTTGGGGCATCCATTAGGTGCAACAGGGGCTATGCTCTTAGGCACTGCCCTGGACGAGCTAGAAGCCCGTGACCAGCAAACCGCTTTAATCACGCTCTGCATTGGTGGAGGCATGGGTATTGCAACCATCATTGAGCGCGTATAATTCTGTTTATTCTTATGATAAAAAAAATAGCAATAGGCTGGTTGGGCGGAATGCTCTATGTGGGTTTGACTTGGGCTGCAACATTGACAGGTCTATTGGATTGGTATCAGCATTATGATGCACAACAAACGGAAGAATTTATCTCCATCTTTGCCCCTTTTTCGCTCATGGCCATTTTCTTATTTGCCAGTATGGTGGTTTACAATCAATGGCAAGCACCACAACAAGAAGAACGAAGATTGCCCAAACTGATGCTTATTGGGACGGGCTTTGCCTTGGGGGCAACAATAATGCAATTATTATTAATGACCATAGATGGCTTGCCCATTCAAAACAGCGTACTTATTGCTAGTGTATTTTTTGTAAGCAGTTTGTTTATTGCTTTGCTAATTGCTATTTTTTACAGCTTCTTACGTGCTTAGGGCACAATTGCAATTGCGTCTTACTAAGCACATCACCTATAATTCTTACTTCATGCCTGTTTCTGATTTTCTTACTACGAGTGTAGCCGATAATATTGCACTAATTACCATAGAGCAAAAAAACGCCCCTACCAATCTTTTTAGTTTTGAATTTATAGAGCATTATCTGGCTGCCGCCAAAATGCTTTTGGAGCAACCCGACATACAAGGACTAATTGTGACGGCCAAGGGCAGGGATTTTATGGCTGGAGCCGATTTACGTGCCTTTTTGCCACCTCCTGCTGATAAACAAGTTTTTTTTGAGCGTATTATGGCAATGCACCAAGCCTTTAGGGCATTGGAACAAGGCGGCAAACCTATTGTGGCGGCCATTAATGGCAATGCGCTAGGAGGTGGTTATGAATTGGCACTAACCTGTCATTACAGAATTGCCTTGTCGAGCAAATCGTTTAAGATTGGGCTGCCCGAAGTAGGGCTAGGCTTGCTTCCTGGAGGCGGTGGAACACAGCGTTTGACGCATCTAGTGGGCGTACCACAAGCGGTAGATCATATTTTGCAAACCAAATTGCGTTCTCCCAAACAGGCGTTTAACTTGGGCTTGGTAGATGCCTTGGTAGACGAAGAAGAGGCGCTAATTGGAGTCGCCAAACAATGGATTCTGGAAAAAGGAAGTGCCATACAACCTTGGGATGATAAGCGTTACAAAATGCCACAAGGAGGCGTATTGTCTCCTGTAGGTGCCATGACCATGACGGGGGCTATTGGCAATTTGCGAAAAGCGACCCACGGCAATTATCCGAGTGCCCAATATGCGCTCAGTTGTATACATGATGGCACGGTATTGCCCATTGATCGCGGCCTAGAAGTAGAAGCACGTTACTTTATCAAAGCCTTGTATTCCAAAGAAGCACAGAATCTTATTAGAACCAGTTTTTTTGCTATCAATGCCGCCAAAAAGCTAGGTGCTGCCACCAATGTAGCACCTATAAAAACGCTAGGCGTACTCGGTGCTGGCATGATGGGGGCTGGTATTGCTTATGTTTCTGCCAAAGCAGGCATCCAAGTGCAATTGCAAGATATTACGATAGAACAAGCACAAAAAGGCAAGCAGCACAGCCAAGCAGTACTACAAAAAGCCATTCTCAAAAAAAGAAAAAGCCCTGAACAAGCCACTGCCATTCTAAACCAGATCACTGCCACAGATACAACAGACAATATGCAAGAGTGTGATCTAATCATAGAGGCAATTCCAGAGGATCCCCAACTCAAAGCAAGTATTCTTGGCAAAGTGGAACGTACGCTAAAAGCCGAGGCACTGCTCGCTTCCAACACCTCTACCCTTCCGATTACCGAATTGGCTCAAGCCACCAATGCGACCAGCCGCTTTATTGGGCTGCACTTCTTTTCGCCTGTACACAAAATGCCATTGGTAGAAATTATCATGGGCAAACAAACCAGTCCTCTAGCCAAAGAAAAAGCCCTAGCTTATGTGCATCAAATTGGCAAAGTGCCTATTGTTATTAACGATAGTCGCGGATTTTTCACCTCTCGTGTTTTTTCTACGTTTACCAGAGAAGGAGGCTTGTTGTTGCAAGAGGGGGTTGCCCCTGCATTGATTGAGAATGCCGCCAAACGGGTGGGAATGCCTGTAGGGCCACTGGCTATTCTGGATGAAATTAGCCTAAGCTTATCTCTCCGTATTTTACAAACCACCAAAGCCACGCACAATACCGAGACCAACACCTACTTACAGGTGTTAGAAACGATGGCCATGGAGCATGGCAGAGCAGGCAAAAAAGCAGGCCAAGGCTTTTACAGTTATCCCAAAGAGGGCAAAAAGCATTTGTGGGAAGCACTCACACAACACTTTCCCACCCAAGAAGATTTGTATTCGGCCGAATTGGTGGGCAAGCGTTTTTTGCACATAATGGCCTTGGAATCTTACCGATGCTTGGAAGAGGGCGTATTGCTTTCGGCTACTGATGGCGATGTGGGTTCTTTATTGGGCTTTGGCTTTCCTGCTTATACGGGCGGCGTGTTTTCTTATATGGATTATGTAGGAATGGAGCAGTTTATAGCCGATTGTGATGATTTTGCTGGGCGTTTTGGACCACGATTTCAGGTGCCTGATAGTTTGAGAATACGAGCCAAAGAAGGGCGCGCCTTTCATGCGTATTGATAAGTAGTCTTAACAATCAAGTAGAGATGCCATGCTGTTTCTCTACTTGATTGCCCAAAAAATCATCCTATCTTTAATGCTGTTGCCTTAGCCCAGGGTTTCATAATAACGGCAAGCCATCACCCCTTGGACATTGCGTAAAAACACCACTTTGTATGTTTCATCGTTGGTCAAATAATAGGCGACGGCACCATCAGGGGTAGCTTCGCTGGGTTCGCCCAATAATTCGACCAAATCGCTGTAGGACATCATCTGTACAGCTTCGTCAAAATTGGCGGTCGTGGCATTGTTGGGGCCCATTTCTGTGGAGCAATTGGGCAGCAATGGCTCTAATTTTTTAAAGACTTCTCTCCGATCAAAATTATTCAAACTCTTGAATTTGGCACACAATCCCAAGGCATTGTTGGTCAATTGACTTTGGTCAAATATAGCTTGCGGCTCCAACGTTACGGGATTCAGTGCCTTGATGTTATCAATCAAAGCTTGATCTTCTTTGGATAGTTGGGGTTGGTCATCTTTGGGGGCCTCATTGTTGCAGGCTGTGAAGAGTATGGTAAGTAAAAACACTAGGGAAAGTTGTTTCATTTGATACTAGATTGAGCAATGGATAAATTAAAATTAAACTCAAAGAAAATTAATAGTTGGTGGATTTTGTACTTTTTGATAAAAAATCCTTTTCAGAGGGGTATTTACTTCTTAGATCAAGGCCGCACAGTTTGATTGTTTGCTATTAGACATTATCACGACTAAATTCGTAGCGAAAAAAGCATCTTTTTCCCTCACTCATCGTTAAAAATTGATTCCATAGCACTGCTATGAACTAAATATGCTGAGGAGTTGTGCCTTGCACAAGCAGCGCAGATCGCTTTGCGAGTGCCTTGATTGATGAAAAAACCTTACTTTTTGTCTCTGTACAACTCCAGTCGTGATAATGTCTAAAGGACGGAAAAAATATGGTAAAATAAAGATTAAATTAACAGGAAATACTAAATTTGATTTTGAGCAGGCGTATAAACAAGCTGGTATTGACTCTGTTAATACTAAAGATATTTCTAAACATTACACTTGGCATCATCT
>JBGCDW010000244.1:0-3110 GCA_045105775.1 Aureispira sp. | reverse complement strand
ACTCATTATACTTACGTGAGCTCGCAGGCTCGGTTCAACGCTATTCCATTTTTAAACAACTTCAAACATTCTTTGATTAAAACCAACCAAAGGTACAGTTGTTCTTACAAAAAAAGAGTGCCGTCTACTAAAAATGATCGACGGTTCTTAGAATTAGGCCGTTCTTATAACAATACGGCCAACCACATTCATCCAAATGATCCCATAACAAGAAGTTTATCCATTCCCCCTCCCTATTATTGCCATAAATCAAGTAGGCGACAAAAAGAAACAAAATTTCATAAATCACTAATTATCAAACCATTGCAAAAAACAACCCCTTTTTATACCTTTTCAAAAATCAATTAGATGCGATTTTATCCTTCTGTCTTACAAAAAGTTAATTGGATAAAGGTTACCTTAGTCAAGGATAGCCATTTACCAATTGTTATTCCTGATCGAATTATTGGATAGACGTATTTCAGTTTCCACTTTATTCCATGCGTTCGCTCAAAGGAAGTCCTTTAGCCTATTTTTCACTCATTTGTATGGCCTATGTCTTCAAAATATAATGTAATTGTTGAACAACTGCGCTCTAAAAACAGCAAAGATGCTTTGGCAACCCTCTACCAGAGTTTTCCAATGATCCGTCAATTGATTCGGAACAATGGAGGCAATGATGCAGATGCACAAGATGTCTTCCAAGAAGCATTGCTGGTATTGTACAGAAACGCTCAAACAGCTGATTTTAAGTTGACCTGTGCCGCCAGTACCTACCTCTACAGTGTATCGCGCTACTTGTGGAAAGATATACAAAAGAAGCGTCAACGCGAAGTTTGCTTGGATCAGGATGTCCGCCAAGATACCTACATTGAAGAAAACCTAGAACGCCATCAAGAACAAGCACAAAAATCGGCACAATTATCCGCCGTTTTTAAACAATTGGGTGAAAAATGCCAAGCTATTTTAAAAGCCTACTACTACCAAAAACAGTCTATGAAAGAAATAGCCGCTGCCTTGAACTATGGGAGCATTAACAGTGCAAAAACCCAGAAATACAAGTGCCTCGAACGCGCCAAAAAAATTGCCGCGCGTCAATTTTCATCGACTTCTAAATTATAATTGTCATGCGTCAAGAGCTTCACAACATAGAATATATTGAGCGCTACTTGGAGAATTCCCTCAGCAAAACGGACAAACGCAAGTTTGAGCAGCACCTAAAAGAAGATGCCCAATTCAGAGCAGCCGTCAATTTGCAACGTCAATTGGTTACGCAAATCAGAGAACAAGCCTTCTTACAAGATATTACTCAACAACATGCCGCCTTTGTAACACAAGAGTTACAACAAAGCAACCGTTTTGGGTGGCTTCTGCCCATTAGTGGCTTGGCGCTGGTGCTAACACTGACATTGGGTGCCGCTTGGTGGTATTACCACTCGGCTCCAAGCCCCGAACCAGCCGTTGTAATTGAACAAAGCATCGAACAGCCGTCTACGCCACCCGAACAGTTGGGCCAAGCCCCCGAACAGTTGATGCCTGCCCTACAGCCTTCTTATACGCTTGTGCAATTATCTGCCAATAGAAAAACAACGATTCCGCTCAAAGGCTCGGCTTCTACCCTCACCATTCCCAAAAACAGTTTGGTCAATGAAGCAGGCGAAGTGGTAACAGGTCGTTACGAATTGCAGTACCGCCCCTTAAACAGCTTGGCCGATAAAGCAATGGCTGGTTTTCCGCTGTTGAGCGCAGGCGATCAGGCACAAGATATTGCTTCTGTTGGAGCGTTTGAGGTTCGCGCCTTCCAAAAAGGCAAACCCTTATTGGTGGCCGAAGGCAAAGCCTTGCTGTTGGATTATGAATTGAAAAAACGCACGACCGATGCTACTTTGTATCTCCTAGATGCCGACAACAAAACGTGGCAAGCCAGCGCGCAAGCACTCAACCTGCCCAAAAAAGGAGCCTATGACCAAGTGGTCGATTCGGTAGCCTTTAAGGAAGCAACTAGAGTGTATGAGGCTGGTTTGGAAGCGGCCAACCCTGCCCCACCCAAACGCCGAAAAGATACCATGGATGCAGGTACCATTACCATGATGCCCAAACGCCTCGAAAAAATATCGGATGCGACACCGCCACAGCCCAACCAATACTTGGTTCGCCACTACAAAAACCCCAAATTGGTTCGCGCCCTACGATTGGGTTCCTTTGGTGTGTACAATTGTGGCAAGCCGTATCAGGTCAAAAATCAAGTGGTGATTGCTGCTCAATACACCGATTTGCAAAAAGTAATGATTCAGGAAGCCCGTACCGTGTCGGTCATTGATATGGATTATAAAGCCGCCTACAGCTTCCAGCCCGATCAATTCCTGTGCAACAGCCAAGCCAACAACCTGTTCTTGTTGTGGACTCAAAAAGGCGATTTATACGCTTTTGTTAAGAAAGCGAAGGTCAATCTCCAATCGGGTACTTACTCTTTCCAAATGGAAAATCTATCGGATCGCATCCAAAATTCCAAGGACTTAAAAACCTATCTGGAGCGGTTGCAAGGTAAGATTAAGAACGAAGGGTAAGCAAACTGCTATCCAAAAACAAAAAAGGCTACCCAACGAGATATTTGCGTGGGTAGCCTTCTTTTTTGATAATGCTTAGAATTTACGTTACGAAGTTATTTGTTTGACTAACTCCTTCCTTGTATTTACATCTAAAAAAGAAGAAGTTTGAATATATTGTGAAAATATCGTTGGGTTGTTCAAACAAATTTTAATTAATCGGCCACTAGGCAAAGAGTGAATCCCTTGATTTTCGATATTAGAAATGGTATTTTTGCTAAAACCCAAAATCAAGCTCAAGGTAGAAGCGGCCAAGCTATATTTTTTTCTAAAAGAAATAATCTCACTAGGTGTCGCCGCCCCCTTTGCAATCATATAAGCATCCTTAAGTGCTTTCAAATTGCGCGTAGTTTGCTCTTTGGTATAATGGGGAACTTGTCTTTCTTTGTTGATCGCTCCAGTATCTTCATCTACTTCAGCATCCAAATAATACACTTCATTATACGTCAACGTTAATCCTTTAAATGTTTTTTGTACAGGTTGTTCTAATTCTTGAATGGGTAAGTTTTCTCGTGTGAATGTCAT
>JBGCDW010000243.1:0-4112 GCA_045105775.1 Aureispira sp. | reverse complement strand
GGATTGCCACACAACCAATTGCTATCAATCCACCCTACTGTGCCTTTGTATTCCACTTGTACCCACCTTCCGCATATATCTTTTAATTTCAGGCCATAAGCTTGTTCTTTGATTACTTCAACGACATTTCCATTAATAGGCTTATCCAACAACTCCAAGGTTTGCGCCCCATAATTGCGCGTATCTACGGCGATAACAGAGCCATGAATCCAGCCTTCTCCATTGGGTATTTCAACATCCTCTTCCATGCTTCCTATAGGGTTCTTAATTTTAAACCAGCCATTTTGCGCTTGACTTAAGGTTAGGAAAAATTCAGCATCTGCATCTTCTCTGACCAATTGCAACACTACTTTCCCACCTGGGCTATTGCGAATGTTGGTTCCCGAATCGTCGGGATCATTGAGGTAAACATCTAGGGTACTGGGCGTACAGTTGTTATTGGCAGTAGGAGCAGCCGCAACCGTTTCAGGGCTACTATTTTTAGTCTGACTCTTAGCTGCTACTTGCGTTTTATCATTACTAGTATCATTATGCTTATCCGTGCTACAAGCACTCAAAAGAATAAGAAGGCTGCTGTAAAGCAATATTTTCTTCATTTTAATTGTTGTTGAATTATAGTTTATTATTTGAACAAGGAAGCAGGGGAGCATTGTCAACCATACATTTTATACTACAAGCTTGCGTAGACTATGCGTTTACTGCTGCTCTGTACGTAAAATCTTTTCCATTTTACGACCTTTGGCCAATTCATCGACCAACTTATCCAAATATCGACATTGTCTATACACCTCAAATTCATCGGGTATATCCTCAATTCGATACCCACAAATCACCCCTTTAATCAGGCGCGCATTGGGAGGTATACTGGCTTGCTGAAAGAACGTTCGAAAGCTTGCCTTTTCATCTATCAAGGCTTGTACTTTGGTGGCATCAAAACCCGTCAACCATTCTATCACTTGCTGCAATTCTTCTTTAGTTCTGCCCTTTTTCTCCACTTTACTCAGGTAATGGGGATAAACAGACGCAAAAGTCATTTGGGCAACTTGTTCATTTTTTTTGGGAGTAACATGCATATTGAACTAGATTTTGGAATGGTAGAGATGCAATATTTTTCGCATCCCTACCATCAAATACACTTGTCTAGGTTTTATAATTCGATATGGGAGCCAACTAAGCTACACGCGTGATCGTCACATACACCGAACCACTATTATTCCAATAAAAAGTCAGCACATCATTGGCAAAAAATTCCAAATGCCCCGATTCGGTCACTCTAATTGAAGCCGATTTGCCCACCGCATACTTACGCTGTCTATTCACCGCAGCAATCAGCTTAAAATAATTTTCGCTAGGCACTCGCTTCAAGAATCCAACCAAGCCCAAATACCAATTGCTATAACCATTGGCATCCGTATTAATATACCAATCGTTCCACGTACCCGAGGCACGGATTTCGTACACTTCGCCTGCCTTCACCTGCACCCCCGAACCATTCCAAAGATTTTTGGAATGCACAGAAATAGAAACACTTTGATTCACCCCCAAAGAAAGCGCAGCAGCTTTGGGTTCAGGAGCAACATTGGCTATTCTTTTGATAATTTCTGCACGATTCACCTGCAAAAATTGAGCATAGGGCACTTGTTCAGCATCCGACATAGCCGTAATCTGTGTTTCGGTCAATCCCAAATCCACTTCCTGCATAAAACCCAACAAATAAGCCTCCGCATCATCGACCAAAGGCATATTCTTAATCAAGATTTGTATTGGAGCAGCAGCAGCGTTTTCTGGAAATGTCATGCTATACGCACCTTCCTCCAATGCTGGCATCAGCCATTGCGCCCGGCCCTGTCGCACCATCACTTTTACCAATTGACCATCTATATCGGCATCGTGTAGCCCATCTTGTAAGCCCTTTATTTCTGTTTCCATCAATTGATACGAGCTGGCTTCTAGCGCAAATAACCCCTCATCGCACGAATATTGTTTGCGACAGGAGACACTGCTTATCATGACCAATAAAAGCAATGCTTTAAGTACTAATTTCATAATTTGTTGTTTGAAAATGATTAGGTATATACGTGTTTTTAGTGGCTATCAGAAGGGCATGGAATGGCTTTGCCACTATTCTTTCTGCCATCTAATCAACAAAATAGGACTAATTTTTTATTTTTTTTGACTAAATGATTTATTTTTTGGCGTTGGGGAGAAGGTGAAAAATTATGCTTTTCTAAATTTGTTGTAAGTTAATTCCTTTTATAGTAGTGTGTAGAATTATTCCCTAAGAAAATTATGTATTTGGAATTCCGCATACAGTGGTTGCACTGTTGAATAGTTATGTATTCACCACTAAAGATTTTCGATTTCTTGTTTGGAAAGCCCTGTAGATTGAACAATCACTTCTATAGAAACCCCATTTTTCTTGAGTTCTCTGGCTATTTCAATATTTCTTTTTTCCATACCCTTCTGAATACCTTTTTCCATACCCTCTTGAATGCCTTCTTCCCTTGAAGTATCGACTACATTTTTAAGATCTCTATAATACTTCAAACTTTCCTCATACGCCTCTCGTTCCTTATAAGTGAATTTGGCTATTTCGGCCGCCTCAAATAACTTGGCAAAAACACGTTCCTGCAATTTTTTAGGTTGATCTTGCAATTGAGACAAATGCGTAAAAACATACAACCACTTGTCAAAATGGGTTTCCAGTTCTTCCTCGGTTTTATTGAACTTGGGAAGCTCCAAATAAACAAATTTCAATTTATCATAAAACACTTCCCCACGTTGATTTTTTAATTCTACGACATGCAAAAGCTCTTCCTCTTCCTTATGGTCATCAAAAATAAAATCCAAGATCCCAACCGAATAAACAGGAGCCAATTCGTAATTCCATTGATTTTTTTTGCCTTGCTCTTGGATTGGGAAAGAGGCATAAAAAACACTTCTGTCCTTAAAATAATTTTGCTTGGCTTTTTGCATTTCTACAATAAACCGTTCTCCATTATCACCAATACAATACAAATCAAAAATCGCTTTCCTGTCCAGTACTGTCAATCCCTGCTTCTCACCCGATGAATAGGTCAAATCCTTAATGGTTCGATCAGGAAGTATTTGATTGAGAAAATCAATCAAGAGTATTTTATTAGGCTCTGTTCCAAAAAGCTTCTTAAATCCAAAATCTGTTAATGGGTTGATGTATTTTCCTGGTGCTTCGCTCATGGTATGACTATTTAGTTGGGTACAAAAATAGTGATTTTTTTTGGGTTTGTTTTCTGAGGTGGTTGCAATTTTTAGTTAGGCATGTTGCTGCTAGTTTTAAATGTTGATAGATATACACTTTTTGGAATAACTCCATTAGATTGTATATAGCAGCCTTGTATAGGAACGAGGCTGTTGTTACTTTTTATTGCTCGTACCATGGGGGTTCCAACAAGCTTGGATTTTCTTTTTTTATTTTCTGTAATAGCACGTCACTGATGCCTTTGGCTTCAAAAAGGGTTCTTGTAGAGAGTAATTGCTCAAGCGTTAAACCTGCGCCCCTAAGGTTTGCGCCGCTAAGGGCTGCGCCCCTAAGGTCTGCGTCCCCAAGGTTTGCGTGCCTAAGGTTTGCGTCCCAAAGGTTTGCGTGCCAAAGGTTTGCGTGCTTAAGGTTTGCGTGCCAAAGGTTTGCGTGCCTAAGGTTTGCGTCCCTAAGGTCTGCGTACCTAAGGTTTGCGTGCTTAAGGTCTGCGTGCTTAAGGTTTGCGTGCCAAAGGTCTGCGTGCCCAAGGTTTGCGTGCCCAAGGTTTGCGTGCCAAAGGTTTGCGCCCCTCAAATCAAGATACACTAAATTACGAAAGGCAAAATCCTTATTAACTATAGAGCTAGATAATCGCCCAAGCCATTCACTGAAGCTTTCCTTCTGCCCCCAACGAATAGCAGATAATTGCTCCGTCACCTCGGCACAACAAGCCAAGGCTACCAACAAAGCTTCTTCCGCATTTCGAGCCAAGCGCATTTCCTCTATTTGGTTAAATCGTCTTTCTTGCAGATGCAGGGGCATTCCTGTCACCACCAATACACTAATAATTTCTGTCAAGGATGCTTGCCAAGCTTCAATATCCTCGCCTGCTTCT
>JBGCDW010000242.1:0-25603 GCA_045105775.1 Aureispira sp. | reverse complement strand
TTTCCATACAAAAGTACTAAGAATTCCAAATATGTGACAGGAATTGAACTGTGCTGGTAGGGAGCAATACGCGAAATAAAGGTGTCGCTCCTCTGGAGCTATAAACTAATGGAAACTTTTTGGAGGCTAAAATTATTCAAGAATGGTGATTTTTTCTTGAACGGTTCCTCTTTCTCCCACTCGTATCAATCTAAAAATGAAGCGAGAAATCAAACCTGGAGGGTAGATTAAATTGGCAATTTTGGCGATTTTTGCATCTTGTTCCGATATTTTGGAAGCCCATTCTTCTTTGGGGGTATCGTAGAGCCTAGTAGCAAATTTCCAAGCACCATTTCGCGCTCTTGTCATACTAAAGTTGACAAAGAAATCATCAATGTTGCCCGATAGCTTCAAGATAGCTTTGAGAGTAGGCCAAATTTCGGATAATTCTTGCTCTACTTCTTCTACCAAGCCCGCCAAAATGGTATTGATCGTATCAAAATCATTTTTCAAATCTTCTAAAGGTGCCCCTTCAGCTACTTCAGCAGCAGCTATGCCCAAATCCAAGTTGATGTGTGCATTCATTCCCCAAAGCAAATGTTGCAGTACAATAGGCCAGTATTCATTGGTTTTATCAAAAGCTATTTGCCATGATTTAGAGGGTTGTTCTTGGCTCTGAAACTGGGTGTAGGCTTCTAAGTAGCGATTGGCAAAAATGACATCAAATCGCTTCATCCTTGAGCCATCTTCAAATTTTTCTTCTTTAATGCCATCTCTTACACTTATGGTAACTTTTCTGTAAAGGGCCGCAAAGTAGCCCAGAGGGCTGTTGTTTTGTTTGGCATCTTCAATGATTTGATCCAAAAAATGGATGACTTCAGCAATAGTGGTGGCTTGCATATACGTTGTTTTAGGTGTTGGTGTTGTGTGCTATTTTATTCCATTTTGGCAAACCCCACCGTATCTCGATAGCTCTTGGGGGATACGCCTACTTGTTTCTTAAAAAAACGACTAAAGTAAAACTCATCCTTGTAGCCCAATTCACTCGATATTGTTTTGACCGATTTAGAGGTGAGGTACAATTCTCGTTTTGCTTCTATGATAATTTTATTGGCAATGAGTTGCGATAAAGAAATGTTACATTTTGATTTAACTACTTTATTAAGTTGTTGAGTGCTAACAAACAATAGTTGGGCATACTCGCCAGCAGCATGTACGGATTTAAAATTCTCTTCGATACAGTTGACTAATTCTTGCATTAATACAGGCTTTTCATTGACTTTTGAGGGAGACTGCACTTGTGTGGCTGCTTGTTTTTCACGAACCAGATGAATCAAAAATATTTTTAAAGAAGAAATCAACACCTCATGAATTCCAAGGCTATTTTCTTGTATTTCGGTATTCATACTAAGTATACAATCAATGAGTCTAGGCAACTTATTGACCTGAAAAAAAGGAGCAGAGGAAAAATTATTAAAAAGAACACCTTCTGTTGCTATTTCATTCTGGTGTCTGTAGGTACAAAAAAAATCAGGATGAAAATTGAGCATATATCCTGTTATTTCTTCCTTGCTCTGCATCATAAATGGTTGGTAAGGAGACAAGCAGATAACTGTATTAGGACCAATATCGTAACGGTCTAAATCTATATTGAGTTGAACATTGCCTTTCTCAATCAGAATAACCGCATAATAATTATATCGAATAATATGATCAAAGGCATCTAAATGCTTAAACGAAGTTAGCTTGAATGCTAATTCATTAGTTTCTTTAGTTAGAACAGTTGTATTAATTGGTAGGAAATCCATATAGTTAAAATTAAAAAATAATGTTCAGAGTAAGAAGTACTTACCCTGAACATAACATATAAAGTATTTTTTAGGAAGCTTACTTAGCAGCAAGGATATCGATTTGGTTAATATGACTTACTTCAAATCCTTCCAAAAGATCTGCTGCATTGGCCAATAATGCCTTGGCAATGTCACCATTCAAATGAGCGTTTCTACCATCTTCGTTGGCAAAGGTGTCAAAAATACCAAACCTAGTTTCGTCAATTTGGAAAGCATACCAAGATACGGTTCCTGCTTCTTGTTGTGCTAACGGCAAAGCACTGGTTAAGAATTGTTTGACATCGTTTGCTTTTTCAGTTTTGGCAGTAACCAATACAAATAATCCTAAATTTTCTGAGTTGCTCATGAAATGCATGTTTTGTTGTTAAAAGAAAAATGAAGTAGGCGTGTAAACATTGCTACTTTATCTGTTCACAAATCTACGCCCTTCAAGTCTTCTAAAACATGGACAATTCTTTACTCGGCATGGATAATTACTTGTTTAGGGTACTATATAGGCAATCAGACCCAACTGAATGGCTGTAAACCACTCTGCATTATCACCAATTTCTAAATCCAACCCTCTATGCAAGGCTTCATAACTGCTGTAGTCAAACTGTTGGAAAACCTGTTTAATATCCTTAAAATAAACTTCTTGAAGTTGTGCTAGGGTTTGGGTAGGAGGGAAGTAGGCCAAAAGATAAACGATCATAAAAGCCGTCCAGTCGTATACAATAGACTTGTCTTGCTGTCTACTACCTTCTTGAATAACCCATTTTCCAAACGCTAGAGGGGCTAATTCTTGTGTAATTTCGTCAGGATAGTTGGTGTAATACTCAGTACCAAAATCGACGAATATACAGTTGTGTTTTTTGTCCCAGTAGGCAAGAGCTGGATTATCTTTGGACCAAGGTTGAACAGGTCTTTTATGAATCCACTCAAATTGTTTATTAGACAATTCTTGAAAGAATTCAGGATGCTGTTTGGTTGGTGGAAATTCATCTATAGCATATTGTTGTACATAGTTGTGCTTAAGTAGAACATCCATTACCCTAAAATGCGTGAAGCTACAATCAAAATAACCTTGCAAATGATAGGTATTCCAAATGAGTTGACGTTTTTGGTTTGGGGCGGCATTGCTTTTATCAATAAGGTGGATGGTATTTTCCATCAACGCCTCAATTTCCCACATAGACATAAGTAGTTGTTTTGACAGGGGTAAAGAATAAATGAGATGATGATTGTTATTATTAACAATTAAGAAACAGCAGCATTAATAACAGTATCTTGTACTACCTCCTCCTTATTCCAATATTCTTTGACTTTGCCAGTAGCCTTATCCATTAGCGTTTTACTTTTTTCGGCAGCCTTATTTTTGATGTATTGTTTTAGAGTGGCAATTTCTTGTTGATACTTGGCCTCTAAGTTCTCTTTTACGGATTCATAGTGTTGTTGTGCTTCTGTTTTGGTGGCTTCTATTTTTTGATCCACGTAGTAATTGAGTAAAAAGAAGGCAACCAATAAGGCTAGAAAGAAGCCTGTAAGCAAGCCTAAGCCAAAGTCTTTTTTGTTCATAGTATAAGATGAGCATGATGAAATAATAATAAGGTTTAATTCTTTAGATTTTTAACGATTACAAGCACAAAAATAAACAAATTGAAGTGAATCCAGCCTCTATTTTGAATTGCCTGTACAAGCATGAGCCGTATTTAAAAAAAGAATTGGTACTTACAGGAAAGTAGTTTACCTACCTAATTTTCTTTTACAAATCTGCCTAATTCTTACACAATAACTATATATTGAAGCTCAACACACAATTAAATAGAGTAAATCATTTCTATAGTATTAGAATAGTTTATAAGGTTTTATGAGAAGAATTCAACACCATCTTTGGCTTTTGATTTTGGTATTTGTTGCGATAGGGCATACCGAAGCACAAGTAGGAATCAATATTTTGCAGCCCGATAGCTCTGCTATTTTACATCTAGAATCTACAGATAGAGGGTTCTTACCTCCTCGCATGACTACTGCCCAACGAGACAACATCAACCAGCCCAAAGCTGGTCTAACTATTTTTAATGTTCAAGATAGCACCTTGCAATATTATACAGGACGTTGTTGGTTGCCTGTATGGCAAGAGGATTGTGATGCTTGTTTGTTTGACTTTACCATAGAACAACAAAATGGAACGATTGATCGAATTCTTTCCAATAGTGATTCTACACGGTTGTTTGTCAATCAAACCAATGGCAACTCCTCGGTAGGCATTTATGTGATTGCCAATTTGCCAGCAGGCATACAAGTGCAAATAGATCAACCTGTAGTACAAGGAACCGATACGGTACAACTCAAAGTAAACGCGGATATTTTTGCTCCCGCAGGTACTTACCCTATTGTGGTACAGGCCGCTTGTGATGGAGAAATTAAGAGTCAAGTATATGTTATAACGGTGGATCCTTGTATCGAAATTGATTTGTTGGCTCCTACGGTCAATTATGACTTGCAAGCCATTAACAACCTACCTACTTCTACACCTATTTGTGTCGTCTTAAGGGTTCCACCAGGGTTGAATATGACCAATGATACTTCTGCTCCTGTTTATACCTCAGGCAATTTGCATCCACAGTCGCGTGTAGGGATTGAGAACCAAGGTTTCCTCTTTGCTGTAGGAGGATATGGAGGCGTTGGGGCTGGTTTTAGCGGCCAAGGAGGAGAAGGTGGTGATGGTACTACGGCTATGGTTTTTACTACGCATACACACCTGATTAATACAGGCCGTATTTATGGAGGCGGTGGTGGAGGAGGCTCTGTAGGCTTTCTCACTAGTATTAATATTCCCAATCCCATTGGTACAACGATCAATCTCGGCTTAGGGGCTGGTGGTGGCGGTGGTGCTCAATTAGGAGAAGGGGGGAACCTTGCTGGTGGCTTAGGATTTTATGAGCCTGGAACAGATGCAACAGGTGGATTCTTGGCACAGCCAGGGCTCGGCGGCGTATTAACTACTCCCATCAGCTTTTCTATTGTATTTGCTCAAGCTACTATTACACCTGCTGTTTTTGGTGGTAATGGAGGCGATTATGGGCTGCCTGGTCAAGCAGGAAGCTTGTTGTTTAATTTGACCGTTACCGTCCAAGTACCTATTGTAGGAACGATAACATTAATTAATCAAAATTTTCCAAATCCTCCACTTAGCGTCTTTCCCGCAGGAGGCGCAGCTGGAAATGCCATCCAACACAATGGTAATACCGTCATTGGAATCATTGATGGCAATTATCAAACAACGAATGTTAAAGGTGTCGTAGGTAATTAACAACGAATGATTCGCGCAATGGAATGGCGCAATAGCACAGTCTGATTTTCAGAATTCTGTCAGTATAATGCTATTCTTTGTCAAATAACCACCTATTATTAAATAGCATCAATAATAGAGTACGAAGGCTTTGAGTTGGCAGATTCTTTGAGTGCTTATCTTTCAAACGAATTACTATCCATTTAACGGTTTCTAAACACAATTTTACAGCATGATAAGATATGTACTATTTTATTGGCTTGTACTAGTCTGTACAAGTCTGAATGCCCAGTCATTTGAAGGAATTATCGAAACACATCAAATAACGGGAGATGGTGTAGAATACGAATTGATTTGGTATATCAAAGGCGATAAGATTGCTTATGAAATGAAAAGTACAAGCCAAGAACACATGCGTTTTGTGCCACAATTGGCTTCCAATTCTATGCTGATGGTGACAGGAGAGCACAAAACACTTATTCCATTAAGCGATATAGGCAGTCCAGCTGATTTTTCTATAGAAGGGGCAACCTTGAGTGGTAAGGGAAGAGGCAACAGCCCACATTTTAAGGAGGTCGAACAATTGCAGGTTTCCACCAATGAAGTGGTGGCTATGGTAGAGGTGACCACTGATATTGCCATTAATTTGTCCAAGTACAAAGAATTTTTTAAATCACATCATGGATGGTGTGCCTTGGCCGCTTCAGGCAAGTCAGGCTTCCCACTCAACAGCACTGTCAAATACAAATCGGGTAAGTTATTGTGCAAAACGACCGTCACCAAAGTGACCCGCCAAACATTAACAGATGCTTACTTTAAGTAAGGCAATACTGCTCTATCAACCCCACCATTTTTAAAAAGATAAGACCTGCTTCTATCAGAAGTGGGTTTTTTTAGGCGTTTTGTACGGCTTTAGGGGTAGAAAATCAACAATATTTAATACAATCTAAAAAATTAAGATAGTTGTTTGCTAAACCCGTCAATTTGTGTAATTTTAGCATTCAGTGTGACAATAGAGCACCATCCATATTTGAACAAAAAGAGTCATCCATTTCACTCAATTTAACATTCCTATCACATGACAACAGCAGTCATTCTTACCTTTATTATTGGTTATTTGGCCATTGTGTTTGAACATCCCCTCAAATTAGACAAGACAGTACCTGCCTTAGTTATGGCAGCCGTTTGCTGGGCTTTAATTTCTTTAGGGCATATTGACCTACCTGTAGGACATATTATGCACCCAGAACCTGGGGTAGACCATGATTACTACAAGCATATGTTAGAACCCATTCTGTTGCACCATATTGGCAAAACAGCAGAAATTCTAATTTTCCTCATTGGCGCGATGACTATTGTAGAGTTAATCGATTTGCATAAAGGTTTCGCTGCTATTACGGATCGGATTAAAACCACCAAAAAATCAACCATGCTTTGGTTGCTAACACCTTTGGCCTTCTTTTTATCGGCTACTTTGGACAACTTGGCTTGTACCATTGTATTGGTATCGTTGTTGCGTAAATTGGTGCCTGTCAAGGAGGAACGTATTTACTTTATAGGTTTGGCTGTAATTGCAGCCAATGCAGGAGGAGCGTGGTCGCCTATTGGTGATGTTACCACTACTATGTTGTGGATCAATGACAAAGTAAGTACAATGGGCTTGATTGTGAATATCTTATTGCCTTCTATTGTCTGTGCTGTATTGCCTACTTTTGTAATGACCAGAATGTCGTACATGAAGGGGAATATTACTATTCCAGAAGAAACAGTGGTGTCTGAGAAAGAAAATACCAAGGTGAAAGGTGGAACAGTGATGCTAATTGCTGGTTTGTCAGGGCTAATTTTTGTACCTGTTTTTAAAGTAGTTACCCATTTGCCTCCTTATGTTGGTATGATGTTGTCCCTTGGTGTTGTATGGTTGATTTCTGAGTACTTGCACCCAGATGAGGAAGATTTTGAGGACAAACACCACTATTCTGCACACAATGCCCTATCGCGTATTGAAATGTCTAGTATCCTGTTTTTTCTAGGAATTTTATTGGCAGTAGCTGCTCTAGAGTCAATGGGTACTCTAAAAACATTGGCAGACATTATGCAAGAAAGCATTCCCAATCAAGATGTTGTAATTATGGTATTGGGGCTTGGATCTGCTCTAATTGATAATGTACCATTAGTAGCAGCAGCAATGGGAATGTATGAAGTGCCTGTCGATGATAAGTTATGGCATTTCTTGGCGTATTCTGCTGGAACAGGAGGATCGATGTTGATTATTGGTTCGGCTGCTGGGGTAGCTGCAATGGGGTTAGAGAAAATTGACTTTATGTGGTATGTTAGAAAAATAGCTTGGTTGGCTTTGGTTGGTTTCTTTGCTGGAGCAGCTGTTTTCTTATTGACATACGAATATACTTCCAAATTAATTTAAGCTCAAATACATGGCTCGATTAATGGCAGTAGATTATGGTATAAAACGCGTGGGGTTGGCAGTGTCCGACCCCTTGCAAATTATTGCCACACCACTAGAAACAGTAGCCACTATGGAATTGCTGGATTACTTGGCGAAGTACCTCCAGCAAGAGGAGGTAAGCTGTTTGATTGTTGGCAAACCTACCCACAAAGATGGTACTCCTACACCGCTTGAAGCTCACATCAAAGGATTTATTAAGCGATTCAAAAAAGCACATCCAAGCATCGATATAGAGCGTCGAGACGAAGCTTATACCTCTGTTATGGCTGAGGAAGTGCTTCGGAAAACCATCAAAAAACGAAAAGACAGACAAGACAAAGGATTAATCGACCAAATGAGTGCTTGTATGATTTTAAGAGAATACATGGGAATTTACTAATCTAATTTAAATAATTCTTAAAAGGATTGCACAAGGTTGGTCAGCTAACAATTCTGCTGTATTTTGTTGTTTCATTGCAGTGTACTAAGTAGGTTTGTTCTTTATTAACACCTAGAACATCCATTGTCTCGTTATCATTAACACAACTACATGAGTTTTGTATATCCTTGGTTTTTGTGGGCACTTTTGGCAATAGCCATTCCCATCATCATACATTTATTCCACTTCAGACGCTTCAAAACCGTTTATTTTACCAATGTTCAATTCCTAAAGGAAGTCAAAGAACAAACATCTGCACGCTCCAAATTAAAGCATTTGTTGGTGTTATTGGCGCGTATATTGGCAGTGGTGTTTTTGGTATTGGCATTTGCTATGCCTTATATTCCTAGTAAGAATGGCGCGGTCAAAGAAGGCAACAAGGATGTGAGTATCTTTTTTGATAATTCCTTTAGTATGGCAGCAGAAAGCGAGGATGTACGCTTGTTGGAAAAAGCAAGAACACGTATAGAAGAAATTATTAATGCCTATAGTATAGATGATAGAATACAGTTGTTAACAGCCGATTTTGAAGGCCGTGACCAGCGTTTGTTGAGCAAAGAGGATGCCCTCACCCGACTAAATGAGATTAGCATCAGCTACAAAGTGCGCGATTTGTCCAAGGTATTGGCGCGCCAAAAGCAAGCCATTCAAGGTGGCAACAACAGAAACAAAGAGGTTTACATCGTTTCGGATTTTCAAAAAAACATCACAGATTTAAAGCCACATACAGATACTACTGTACAGCTCAATTTGGTGCCTTTGCAATCTGTACAGAGCCAAAATGTAGCCATTGACTCTGCTTGGTTTCAATCGCCTGTACAAAGTCTC
The DNA here is from genome assembly GCA_045105775.1 of Aureispira sp. Taxonomy (GTDB): domain Bacteria; phylum Bacteroidota; class Bacteroidia; order Chitinophagales; family Saprospiraceae; genus Aureispira. The sequence goes on along the minus strand of JBGCDW010000242.1, from coordinate 16,793 downwards.
AATCAGCCCAATCCAATGGTGGTTAAGATACGCAATTGGAGTGATCGAGAGATTCCAAATGTACGCATGAGTTTGGATATTGCCAATCAAACCCGTCCTGTAGGAACACTTACTATTCCAGCCGAGACCTCTATTTATGACACTATTGATATACCGGTACTCAAAACAGGTTGGTACGAAGCCAAGTTGAGTATTACAGATTATCCCATTGAGTTTGATAATGATTATTACTTTACCTTCAATGTGGATGAACAAGTAGATATTTTGCAAGTGCATGGAGCAGCATCCAATCGTTTTATTACTGCTACCTTTAGAGATAACGAATACTTCAAGGCGACCACTCAAAACGCAGGACAACTCAATTACAGCGAATTTTCCAAGTACGATTTAATCATTTTAGATGGCCTCCAAGCCATTCCCTCAGGGCTTATTTCAGAATTGTATACTTATGCCGAAAATGGAGGAAATGTAGTTGTTTTTCCTCATCCAGAAGCCAATTTGGGCGATTATAGCAACCTTACGCGTCAATTTAATGCCAATACCTACCGCCCATTAGAGCGTCGTGAGCGCAAGGTTTCTTTTGTTAATTTTGAGGAATTTATTTTTAATGATGTATTTGAAGAACGCAGAAATAATTTAAAATTACCCACCAGTCAAGCTAATTTTAAATTGGCCAAACGCGCCAGCTCGGGCGAGGAGGTAATTTTGCGTTATCGAGATGGTGGAACCTTTGTGGGGAAATACAGAACAGGCAAAGGCCATTTGTTCCTCACATCTGCTCCCTTGGATTTGGATTATTCGGATTTTGTACAGAATGGGGAAATTTTTGTACCCATGTTGTACAAAATGGCTCTGTCGGCTACAGCCGATAGCAAAGTAGGCTATGTAATTGGGCGTGATGAAGTGCTAGAAACAGACAATCGAGCAACAAGTGCCGAAATGGTATACAAAATGCGTGGAAACCGAGGCGAGTTTATTCCAGAGCAACGGGCGATGGGAAGCCGAGTGGTATTGGGTTTGAACAATCAAATTACAACAGCTGGCTTCTATGATTTATACCTCAAAGCCGAGGAAAACTTGGATAAATATGGCTTTAATTATGATCGCAAAGAGTCATTTTTGGCCTTTTACAACCAAGAAGAATTAGCGAGTTTAGTCGGGGCGCAAGCGGCCATTATTGAAGGAAACAACAGTGCTAGTTTTGCGGAAATTATGAGCACCCAAAATCAAGGCACACCGTTGTGGAAATATTGTCTCATCGCCGTATTATTCTTTTTGGCTCTAGAAACAGCATTCTTGCGTTTGTGGAAAACCTAATGTTTTGAAAAATACACCTTATGGCTACAGTGCTAGAATGGACACTCAAATCGTTTGAAGACTTGACGCTCGAAGAGTTGTATGCTTTTGGACAGTTGCGTCAAGAGGTATTTATAGTAGAGCAAAATTGTCCTTATTTGGATTTTGACGGAAAGGATGCGGCTTGTTATCATCTAATGGGCCATCATGCAGGAATGCTGGCTGCCTATGTGCGTTTGGTTCCTATAGGTGTGAGTTATCCCAAGGCTGTGTCTATTGGGCGTGTGGTGAGTAGCCCTGCACTGCGTGGTCAAGGATTGGGCAAAGCCATTATGAAAAAATCACTAGAAGTGGTGCAAGAACTTTGGCCCAATCAGCCCATAACTATTTCTGCACAAGATTATTTGTTGCGTTTTTATGAAAATTTGGGTTTTGTAGACAGTGGCACCAAATACCTAGAGGATGATATTCCGCACACCAAAATGCACTGGAAAGGGCTTATTAACCAATAAAACTTCGCCATGAAAATAAGTGGTTTTACAATGGTTAGAAATGCGACCAAGTATTACTTTCCTATTCAAGAATCCATTCGTTCAATTTTGCCCATCGTAGACGAATTTATCGTAGCATTGGGGGACAATGACGAAGACGATGCCACTAGAGCGGCGATAGAGACCATTGATTCTGATAAAATAAAAATTATAGACCGCGTTTGGTCAGAAGAAGATTTTATTGATGGGCAGGTATTTGCCAAGGAAACTACGTTTGCCCTTAGCCAATGCAGCGGAGATTGGTGCTTTTATTTGCAAGCAGATGAAGTCATTCACGAACAAGATTTGCCCCTCATTCAGCAGGCTTGCCAGCAGCATTTAAACAATGCCCACATTGATGGTTTTTTGTTCAATTATCATCATTTTTTTGGAGATTATGACCATTACCTCCCTGTACATGGTTGGTACAAGCAAGAAATTCGGATGGTTAGAAATCGCAGCAAGGTGTATTCGTACAAAGATGCACAATCCTTTAGAAAGGAAAACAATCAAAAGCTGCGTATGCTCCCTATTCCAGCTTATGTTTATCACTATGGCTGGGTGCGTCCTCCACATCTCATGCAATCCAAGAAAAAAGAGCAGGACTCTATGCACCACGGCAAAGCCAAAACCACAGCGTTTTATCAGGGGCAGCCCCAAGGCTATAATTATGGCCCTTTGGGCAAGATTCCTATTTTTGAGGGCAGGCATCCTGCTGTTATGGATGCCTTTCGCGCTCAACTCCATTGGCAAGCCCAGCTCAATTATACCAACACGGGAATGATTAACCGACCCAAGCTCAAACACGAAAAGTTCAAGTACCAATTGCTGACCTTTTTGGAAAAAAAATTGAATGGTGGCAAGGATTTTTTTGGCTATACCAATTGGGAATTGGTGAAAATGCCTAAGAAACCGTAAGTTTGTGTCTTATTCTATTTCGCATAAACTTATGTACAACATGACCAGCAACGCCCTAAAATGGTATGCTATTATGATTATCATGATAATAGCAACCTATTGTTCTGCACAAACACTACCGACCACGGATACGAGCCAACCAATAACCCTACAAGTAGGTGTGAAGGAAGCACCGCCTTTTGCGATCAAAGATGCCGATGGTAAATGGACGGGTATTAGTATTTATTTGTGGAAAGAATTGGCAAAATCCTTAGGTTATCACTATGAATTTGTAGAATATAGTTTGGAGGAATTATTGACCAATGTTAGTGAACACAAACTAGATGCAGGTATAGCAGCCATTACTATTAGCAAGGAGCGGGAAGAATTATTTGATTTTTCATTGCCTTATTTTACCACAGGTTTGAGTATTCTGACTCACAAAGAAGAATCAAATTTCTTAGATGTTGTACAGCGTCTTTTTTCCTTTCAGTTTTTTCAAGTGATAATGGCTTTGATTGGCTTACTGCTATTAATAGGTGGTTTGTTGTGGTTGGTAGAACGTAAGGGCAATGAGGAGCAATTTGGAGGAAAATGGTGGAAGGGGATTGGAGCGGCTTTTTGGTGGTCGGCTGTGACTATGACCACCGTGGGCTATGGTGACAAAGCGCCCGTCACGTTTTTGGGGCGCATTATTGGCTTTATCTGGATGTTTTCGGGACTGATTATCATTTCGGGTTTTACCGCAGCCGTGACCTCGGCACTGACCATTGACCAATTGACCACCGTCATTTCGGGGCCCGAGGATTTGGACAATGTAAAAGTAGCAACTGTAACAGGTTCGAGCAGTGCCAGTTATTTGCAGCGTAGAGAAATTAATTATTTTGGAGCGGACAGTATCGAAGAAGCGGTGCAGGCATTAGAGGCGCGCAAAGTGGATGCCGTGGTGTATGACGCGCCTATCTTGCAGTACCTCATGCGCCAAGGCGCAGCAGAAGAGGTCGAATTACTACCCGATGTCTTTTTGCCTTTTCATTATGGCATTGCATTGCCCGAATCTAGTCCCCGAAAGGAGGAAATTAATGTCAAATTGTTAGAAATTATCAGTCAACCCGAATGGAAAAGCATTTTGTTTCAATATTTGGGATCGTCCGACCATTAAACGCAGTGGTTTATGAAAGAATGGTTATTAAAAATACAAGCATTAAAAGAAAGTATAGATGCCTTGCGCCATATCAATTATAGCCCCCACCAATTATCACAAAAAAACAAAACCAACGGTGCCAATACTACACTATCATCAACATCAATTGCATTACGAACAATATGGGCAAGGCAAAAAACTGCTCTTTTGCTTGCACGGCATAGCAGGGCGCGGTCGATTGTTTGAACAAGTGACCCAACCCATGTGGGAGGATTACACCATCTTGTCCTTAGATTTGCCATTTCATGGGGATACCGTATGGGAAGGCGAGTTGTACAAGGATGTGGAGATGGCAGAAATACTGCAATTGTTGATGCAGGAGGCAGGGCAGAGCGAATACAGCATTATGGTACACAGTATGGGTGGGAGAGTGTTACTGGGTCTTTTGCCCCATTTGGCACACCAAATTCAACGTTTGTACTTGTTCTCGCCAGGCGGTTTTCAGTATGTATTTACGGGCAGTCGAATTTGGTGGCCTTTGGCCGCACGGCAATGGGTGCGCCGTCGATTTGAAGTGCCTGAGGGCTTTGTGAAAATCTTGGATGGGGTTGCCAAAATAAAGCTGCTAGAGCGCGATTTTTATTTGATGCTGTTGCAACAAGTCAATACGGTTGCCCGAAGAAAGCGTTTGCTTAGAAGTTGGGTTTCGCTCTATTATTTTGATATGCGGGCGACCCAAAAACACCGAGTTTTGTTGGAAAAATATCAAATTCCCATTCACTTTTTTTATGGGGATAAAGACCGTATTACGCCTGTACGCCATGCCCGCCATTTTATGAAAAAATACCCCAATGCGACCCTTGAAATGGTATCGGGCAATCATTTCTTTGTCAAGGAAGATTTGGTCGCGCCTTTCAAGGTCTGGTACGAGCAACAAAATTTTGAATAAAGCTTGTAAGAATCCCTAAAAATATAGAACTTAATTGGCCGTTTTGAGGTCAACTATTCTTAACCGATCAAATCCTACTCACATGTTTGCCGATTTGCACTGCCATGCCCACATGCGTTCTTACCTTTGTTTATTGCCACAGCGCGAAAAAATGGAAGCCTTAGACCAATTTCATCCTTGGACGGTGGTGGCTACCAACATGCGTCGATTGAAAAATGTGGATCGGGCAGCAGGCTACAGCCAATCTGATTTGGTGGCCTTGTGGAATGGGGGCTCGCGTTTGGTTTGGAATTCCTTGTATCCCATTGAGCGCGGCTTTTTTATGACACCTGCCGAGTCTACGCTTGGGAAGTTTCCTTTTTTGCGAAATTTATTGAGAATAGCCACCCACCACAAAGGGCCTATTCGCACCTTGATGCAGCATTTGGTCATGCGTATTCCTATGGCTACTATTGATTATGTACGCTCGGAGGAATACGATTACTGGCAGTTTTTGCAAGAAGAATACAACTTTATCAGCAGCAAATCGGGCATAAAAACCAAAAATGAGGTCTACACTTTGGGGGTGGCGCGTCGATTGGCAGAGAACAACGAACGTCGTAGAACCCGTTTTCCCGATTATTATCATGCCGAAGGGACGTATCAAATTCCTAGAAATAGAAAAGAGGCGGAGGCTATAGCCCAGCAAAATCAAGAGGTTATGCTGATGGCTTTGTCTATAGAGGGGGCGCATGTGTTTGGGGCAGCGCGCGAGAACGAGGAGACGGTGTTATCACGAGTAGAGTATATCAAAAAGAATTGGGAGTATCCTTTGTTTTTTATCACCTATTCGCATCATTTTAACAACCATCTTTGTGGCCATGCACACAGCTTGCCCGATGCGGCAAGTATTATTCTCCAACAAACAGATGGCATGGGCACGGGGTTTACCCCAACAGGTTGGAAGGTGCTTCGCAAATTATTGGCCGTAGACAAGCAAAACAATCCTGCTCCCGAAGAAGGACATCGTATTCTGATAGATCTCAAACACATGAGCCCACTAGGGCGCAAGGAATTGTACGAGCAATTGATTCGTCCTTGTATGCAAAAGGGCGATGTGATTCCATTGATTGCAAGCCATTGTGGTTATAATGGCCAACAAACACTGGAGGAGGTGATTGCCCAAGAGGCCAACGAAAAAGACGATTGGCGTATTCAAACCCCCGATGGGTCTTTTTATGCTTGGGGCATCAATATGTGTGCAGAGGACATAGAATTGATCTTTGATACAGGCGGCTTGTTTGGTTTGTCTTTTGACAAACGCATCATGGGCGTATCGGACAAAAGGAGGGTAGAAAAGCAGGAAAATCTCAACAATATTGCCGCCCTTTGGAACAATATTAAGGCCGTATTACACATTATCTATGACCGCCCCGATCTCACGCTCGCCCAAAAACGCCACGCTTGGAATATGTTGGCCATCGGCACCGATTTTGACGGCTATATCGATCCCATTACCGATTACAAAACAGCCATAGAATTGCACCAATTCAAGGCCGATTTGTTGGCCGAAATTAAAAAAGCAGCTGCTCTAGAGCAGCCGCCTTTGTGTGTCTCGGATTTTGATACTGCGTTTACGCCTGAGTTGGTGGTGGATAAGATTTGTTATCAAAATGCTTTGGATTTTACGTTGAAGCATTATCCTGAGTAATTACACTGCCTGATCAAAATCAGGTTCACCATCTAAGACATTGACCACAAATGCTTTGAGCATATCAGAGGTGTGTTGTTGCCAATTGGCTGCGGGCATTACATTGCCCCACTGGGTAGTTCTATTACAGTAAGGCCACCATCAATCATACCCAAAGAGCCTAGTGATTGATAGAGTCCCACGGCGAAGTCTCGGTTATTACTACGAGAACTTTTTTAAGACTACTTATCTGTACTCGTTAACAATCTAGTTGACAGTTGTTCACACAAAAAAGCTAGATTCCCAATAGGAAATCTAGCTTTGGAGGTATTTTTAATGTATTTTTATTTAAATATAAGTAGTCGTTCAACCGAACGAAGTGAGTTCATAAATGAAATGCACTAAAATTACTACTAACAAAAAACGGTTATTTTACTTAGCTTCGATGCTACTTCGTGGTCGTGAGCCCTTCGGGGGTCTTCCAGCTAGTGCGCGTTGCTTATGAGCTCGCCTATGGCTCGGTTCATCGTTAAGCCTGACTATTCGATACACTGTATCAAATAGATCAGGTCGATTCGCGAGTGCCTTGATTTCCAAGCACTTATTTGTTATTCTACCTCGAATTTTTAAACAACTTCAAAAAATACTGTATGAGTTGTTTGGAACTTTATTTTGATCGGGAGTTTAAATTCTATGGAGGTTATTTCCAACGTTTGCGCTCCTGCTTCTTCTTTTAGTTTGGCAGTTTAATAAAATTAGCTAAGGTAGCTTGTTGTTCCGCAGATGCTCGTAAAAGTTCTAAACGTGTGTATACTCTTTTGTATCTTGTTAAGATCTTTTGGATAAATGATTGATTGTTGTTTGCTTTGGCTTTTTTTAATCCTGCTAACAATTGTTTGTTGAGTTCTTCAAGACTATCGATATTATTAATAATATCTATGATATTATTTGCCATAATTTTTATTTTAATAAAAGTGGATTAAATAATAAAGGTGATTTTTGCAGTCATTTTTTGGGAAGTGACTACTTTAAAGTTAATAAAATTTTTTATTAAATAATATTATTAGCAGCTAAAAAATAGATCTAGAAGAAAAATTTTTAGGAATAGTTTCTAAATTTTGAATAATTAATTGTTGGTGTTTGTGATTGAAAACCAAATAAAAAGTAAGTATTTGGTTTTCAATCTGTGTATAGGCATGTCTGCGTTGCTAGTGCTACTAGCACAAAAGTTACAGCAAAAAAAGCATAAGCCCGAAAGGTTTACGCAATTAAAAGTTCAAGCAATTCACCAACTATTTGGTTGTTTTTTAACAAATTCTAATAGAGCAAGGCGATTATCAGCAGCAAAAGCTACCTAGTATGAAAAAGTTCTACAAATAATAGATTTTTCTAACCAATTGCAAAACGGTATCTATTTCTTTATTAAAGTGCAAGGTTAATTTTTCTATTTCCTTTGCTTCCTCAAAAGTTCTGTTGGTATTATTTTGTTGTTCTATGCGTCGGAAGTGTTCTTTGACCAAAGCAGATGCTTCGAGCGGATTTTCTTCTGCCCAATTAGTAATCAATGTGGCCAAATTGGTAACCAATTCGATTCCTGTAGCAGCTTGCCACTCTATATCATTTACTTTGCACAAAAATCTATGCTTAACAGAGGTTACATATGTTTGTAGTGTGGCTCTTTCTGTTGCGTTAAATTGCCAAGGAACACCTCCTTTGGAAGATTGTGGATTGTTGTATGCTACTGTATGTTGTAATGCTACTTGAAAGGCATATCGAACAAAGTCGTTTATAAAGTGATCGAAGAAACATTTGTAGAAATACTTAGAAAATATCCCAGGAGAGAACTTAGACAACAATTTATTAACAGGTTGTAACAATTGTTTAGCTGTATCTTCGAAGGGGAGTTTGCTAGATTCTTGTGTATTAAGGTGGGCCAATTTTTTGAGTTCAGCCCCTGCGGGTGTTATTTGCAATCCTATGGAAAGTCCCGTAATGTATGCTTCAAAATCCATAGAGGTAATAACCGTATTATCTACAGTGACTTCTTCAATCAAATCTCCCTCCCAAGTAGTTACAGTAAATTTGGCATTCGGATTTTTGGGCAAACGCACATAGTTTTGTGTTTTGGCATAATTGGCAATCCAATCTGCAAAGGTGTAATTGATTTGACTGTTGGGTTTGATGGCTCCTCCGCCAAAGAGCCAAGAGCCATAAGCCTTCATAAGATCGTCTAGTCCTGCGGCATCCCAAGCTTGGGGTACAATATCGTGGGCATTAAATACAGCGTGATACTCGTTGATGTGGCGTTGGAGGTGATCGGCAAACGCTTCATTGCCTGGTGTAGGGCCAGCAGTAGGGTAGGCGTTGATTTCCACGCCTCTGTATTGGTTGGCATCAGGCGCATCTTGCATTTTATCGCCTAATGCAGCCGCTACTAAGGGGGTTAGGCAGCCGCCCAAGCTATGTCCGCCTATCGAAATGGAGCATTCTTTACTTTTGACTTCTTTTAATAAAAAGTCTATGAATGTAGTACCTGCTGCTTTGGCATTGTTCTGTGGTTGCAAATCTACCAAGGCTCTTAGGCCAGTGTTGGCTCCTGTAGAAATATAAGGAGCCCCTTCTATATCAGGGTTTTTTATGTGTAGATAGGCGGGAGGCCAGGCTACACAAGTAGCTACATCAAAATCCTGTTCAAACCAGCCTACAGATGAAAAGGCATTAGTGCCCGCAATACCAATAAAATATTCATCTGTTCCTTGTTTTTGAGCGATGTAAAGTGCGTTGTCGGTAATCCAACGCGTGATTTTTTGGAGCGGGAGGTAGCTGTGCTCATGAGCCGTATTGGCAATGGCAGGGCCCCATACAACTTCCCAGTTGCCTCCTGTCATAGTGGCTACAGCAGGGTCGGCCAAGCAGTCATTAATGGTCAGAATGTTTTCGTAGAGTTCTTCTTCACAGTGCGTGGCATAGTCTGCATTTAGATTAGAAATTAAGTTCAAGACATACATTTGCTTGAGCTTGTTGCTGTTGGTTGTCATAATGGAATTGTTGATAATGATTTGATGAATTGAACAGGCTCAAAATGGTGATGTTTTATGTCCTGTTCATAATCGTTATTGATGTATGGTTTTGGTGGTATTGAATCATTGTAATCAAGAACAGATTATCGTTGTACTACTCAAACGATGCGTAATATCTTGTCTAAATGAACAATAGATGTTTTTAAAGATACAATTACATTTGTTGTTAAGCAATTTGGTGCTATTAAAAATAGATTAGATTTTTTGCACAAAAAAAGCTAGATTCCCTTTTGGGAGTCTAGCTTCAGAATGTGCTATAAAAAATATTTGTTGAGTCTAGTTTGTGGAGTTGTTATTTTGTTGACTTTCTTTTATGGCTTTGTAATTTTTTACCAATTTATCAAAAGCAGATTGCTCTACTAAGTTGTATGACTGGCTTGGGTGATCTCTATTGATGTCATTTACATGATTTTGGCCAATTTTCCATATTCCTTTTTTACTAGCATTCTTTTCGGCGGCTGCGTGCATAATATCAGAACGTTCTTTAATAGTGTCGTCTATGTTTTTTAGATTGTTTTGATGCGTTAGAAATGATTGAATAGTTTCGAAGGCACTAGTTATTGTACTGCCGTTCATCTCTTCTGTTGATTCTTTTAGACGTTCGCGGTACAAGTTTTCTAAGGCGTTCTTTACAGCAGGTAACTTGTCCATTATTGTTCGTACTAAATTCGTTTGTTCTGATGTGTTATTTTTATCTGCTTCAGGGAGTTTTTTCCAGCCTTCTATTGCAATTTCTATATTTCCGAATGTTGTTTCTGCGTTAGGGTCAAAGTTTGCAAATAACTCTGGATTTATTTTTTTTGATTCCTCTTGACTCATTTTATATTTAGTTTATCTGGTTTATTTTATCTGACTTTCTTATACCACGCTAATCTTCTTCCTTCTCTTCGTTGCTGAGTGCATCGAGTTCTGCTTCCATTTTGGCTCTTTCTGCTGCTTCGTCAAATTCCTCCGATTGTTCAGAGCTGCTTTCTTCTTCTGATTGCTTTGATTCGTCCATTTCATCTTCACCTTCAAGCTCTGCCAATAGCTCTTCGTCTGAAAGTGTCTCTATATAAACCTTAGGACTAACGATAGCGTTTGAACCATTGAATACTTGATTGAGAGAGTGTATAATACGCAATATTGGAGAGTCACCATCTTGTCCTTCTACGTTAAATCCACCCTCTTCCCAATAACTCCCTCCAATAATCTCTTGACACAATTGTTTCTCATACTGTCGATTTTGACCACTTACACCATGATCTTCACCAATAACATTGAGCTTTGATGGACTGAGAATACTAGTATTTAGGGATTCTATGGTAGTTGGTTGTTCTGTCTCTGTTTCGTTGTTAATCCTATGGGCAGCTATAAAATTATTTATAGCCGTTCGGATTTTTTCATATAAATTCATTTTTGTTAGTATTGTATGCTGGTAATAAAATTGACTAAGGTAGATTAGATAACCTAGCTATTATTGATTGTTTTATTAAGACTTGCTTGATCTATTTTATTTCTTTTGGAATTCTTCAATCAAGGCATCAAATTCATTTTTTGTTAGTAGGTTGTAACTAGGTTCTGTGCCTTTTTCTTGTAATAATGCAAGAATATCATCAACATGGTCTGTACCAATTTTCCAAATACCTATTTCCCCAGCCTTGCTTTCCGCTGCTTTGTGCATGTATTCAGAGCGCAACTTAGTTACTTCAGCAACACTCATAGTGTTTTGTTGCATATCAGTTACAAAAAGAGAAACATAACCAAGATGTGTTTCGTATTCAGTTTTGTCCAATTCGGCTTTGGGCGTATCTTTATGTTGTTGTAAATAAGCAAAACCTGTTTTTAGATGCTCTAATTTATCCATACGCGCTTGGAAACGCGCATCTCTGACTCCGACTTCTTCATCGTTAAGATCACCAGGATAAGCGACCCCTTTTAATTCTCCCCATTGTTTTTCGGCTAGGGCAACTAAGTTACTAAGGATATTCCAAGATAATACAGCAAGTCTACCTGTGCCTTGGTGGCCTGTTTTAGAGCCCCCTACACTTTTAGATAATCGAGCAATGTTTTGCAAGGTATGGATTAGACGATACGTTAATGGGTCAGCATCGGTTTCACCATCACCGACCGTCATTTTAAACTCATTTTCTTCCCAGAAAGTACCACCTACTTTCTCTTGTACCATTTGTCTTTCTAGTTCAGCACGATTAGCACTTTCTGGATGGCTTTCACCTACTACATTTAGTTTGGTATTGCTGAGTGCTTTGCGTTGAATTATACCTGCACCTTTTCCTTTTTTGAGGGATTTGTTTTGTTGAATACCTCCTGTTGTGGCTAATTTATTGGCTTTATCTCCTTTGACATCAGCATCGCGTTCTAGTCCTTGATTGTCATTTCCTGCTACCCCCTCTTTGGTATCAAACTGCATGGTTTCTCCTACTTTTCCTTGCATTTGTTGTACAATGTGCCACAACTCATGAGCAAGATATTTCTCTGCTCCTCTGGCAAGATAAATATTGGTTCCATCCGTATAGGCATGAGCCCCCTCTAGAATTTCGTTGCCCGTTATATTGTAATGTACACGGACATGATTTAAGTAATAGCCAGACATGTGTTCCGTCTGAGCTTTGAGGAACCTAGGAATTCCTGTTTTTGTATCTAAATTTGTATCTAAATTTAGATCTGGTATGGCACTAATATCGTCAACTGCTTTTGTATCTACATGGATATTTGTATCTATATCTGTTATTGAATTTTGGGAGGTGTTGTCTCCTGTTTGTTCTGTCTGCCCTCCACCCGTAGCTCTAAACGTTACTGTATCTTGTTCTGTAGTATTTTCTATCTGTTTCGTTCCGCCTTCATCTACAGCTCTAAATGTTACTGTATCTTGTGGTTTGCTACTTTTTTCTTCAGTATTGTTGTTAATAGATTCAGCATTGCGGGGCTGGCTCTCTTCGTATTCTTGAAACATAAGTTAATAAGATTATAAAAGTATGGTTGACTCTTGATTATTTATTGTAATGTCGTTTTTCGAGCACTCTTGTTATTTGGGCTTGAAGTTTTTAATCAATTCGTCAAACTCTTGTTTGGTTAGTAGATTGTAACTAGGCTCTATGCCTTTTTTTTGTAACAATTCACGGATGCCCGTTAAGAGTTCGGTTCCAATTTTCCAGACACCTTTTTCGCCAGCCTTGCTTTCGGCTGCTTTGTGCATGGCTTCTGAGCGCAATTTGTTTACTTCATTAACACTCATGGCCTTGTTTTGTATCTCTTTTACAAAAATGCCCACATAATCAAGATGTGTTTGGTATTCTCCTTTGTCTAAATCTGCTTCAGAAGAATCTTTATGTTCTATCAAATAAGCAAAACCTTTCTTTAAGTTCTCTAACTTGTCCATACGCGTTTGGAAACGTTCGTCTCGTTTAACGGCATCTGTCTTATTGAGTTTGTTGGGAGAGGCCACACCTTGTAATTCTCCCCATTGTGCTTCAGCTTTAGTAACTAAAGGACTAATTTTCTCCCAGGCCAATATAGCGGTCTCCCCTGTTTCTTGATGCTCTGTATTGGAATTCGATACACTTTTTGAATGTCGAGCAATGTTTTGTAAGGTGTGAATGAGACGGTAAGTAAGTGGGTCGGCATCTGTTTCTGCCCCATCTACATCTACCTTAAATTCATTCTCTTCCCAGAAGGTTCCGCCTGTTTTTTCGTTGGCTAGACGACGTTCTACTTGGGAGCGTTTCAGACTTTCTGTATGAACTTCCCCTATTACATTGAGTTTGGTGTTACTAAGTGCTTTGCGTTGAACTATACCTGCACCTTTTCCTTTTTTGAGGGATTTGGGAGATGTAATATTTCCTTTTGCAGCTATTCTATTAGCTTGAGCACCTTTTTGATCTGCACTTTTCTCTAGGTTTGAATCATTATTGGCTTTTACGGTTTCACCTGTTTTTGCTTTGTATTGTACATCTGCACTTACTTCGCCTTTTAGTTGTTGCACAATATGCCACAATTCATGAGCGAGGTATTGTTCTGCACCTGGTGCGATATAGATATTATGCCCTTCGGTATAGGCATAAGCACCCATTTGAGCAGGCTTATTTGAATTATAATGTACACGAACATGGTTCAACGAATAGCCAGACATATACTCAATAGAAGCTTTTAGATTCTTGGGAATTCCTGTTTCCTTAGCCTGTCGTTCTTTTACTTGTTCTTTGCTTACTGTCATCTTTGTTCCACCTCCACTTTCTCCTTGTTTATTTTTACGCTGATTGCCCCTTCCGCCGCCATCGTCATCATCATCATCATCATCATCGTCGTCATCGTCATTCCCCCATTTATTGGCCCATTTATCTTCTTTGGCTTCTTCTTTGGCTTCTTGTTTGGCTTCTTTAGCGACTTCTTTTGTTTCTTGTTTGGCTTCTTTAGCGACTTCTTTTGTTTCTTGTTTGGCTTGTTTGGCGACTTCTTTTGTTTCTTGTTTGGCTTCTTTGGCGACTTCTTTTGTTTCTTGTTTGGCTTCTTTGGCGACTTCTTTTGTTTCTTGTTTGGCTTCTTTGGCGACTTCTTTTGTTTCTTGTTTGACTTGTTTGTCTACTTGTTTTGTTTCTTGTTTGGCTTGTTTGTCTACTTGTTTTGTTTCTTGTTTGGCTTGTTTGTCTACTTGAGTGACTGCTTGTTTGGCTTTTAGTTGGCCAATACTATTGCCATTGCCCTGTTCTTCTATATCTTTTTTGACATTGCTAGTGCTCTTACCACGATCCTCTGTATCTTTTTGTAGACTGGTACTGCCATTGCCTCGTTCTACTTTATCTTTTTGCGGACTGCTAGGGTTAACTTTTTTAGCAGTTGGTTCTACTTTATCTTTTTGTGGACTGCTGGGATTAACTTTTTTAGCAGTTGGTTCCTCTTTAGTTTGCGGACTGCTGGTGCTAGTACTTTTAGCAGTTGGTTCCTCTTTAGTTTGTGGACTTCGAGTGCTAGTGCTTTTAGCAGTTAGTTCTTCTTTAGTTTGCGGACTGCTGGTGATAAGATTTTTAGCAGTTGGATCTTCTTTAGTTTGTGGACTGCGAGTGCTAGTGCTTTTAGCAGTTGGATCTTCTTTAGTTTGCGGACTGCTGGTGATAAGATTTTTAGCAGTTAGTTCTTCTTTAGTTTGCGGACTGCTGGTGATAAGATTTTTAGCAGTTGGATCTTCTTTAGTTTGCGGACTGCGAGTGCTAGTGCTTTTAGCAGTTGGATCTTCTTTAGTTTGCGGACTGCTGGTGATAAAATTTGTAGCAGTGCTCATTAGACCAGTTTGTTGACGGCTAGCACTAGTTTGTTGACTTTCACTACTAAAACTTGCAGCAATACTTACTGGGCCAGTTTGTTGGCTATCGGAGCTGTTTATGGATTGAGGGCCATGATCGCTGTCCCTTTTATATTTTCGAGGCATAATTCAGTAGGATTATAAATTGAAGCATTTTTATTTTCTAGAAGGCAAATGTTTTATAGAATTAGTCATCGTCATCATCATCGTCATCACCATCATCACTAAAATCTCTACCATTACCATTACCATTGCTATTACCATTACCATTGTTATTCTGATTAATGTTGTAGTTTTCATCTTCTCTATCGCTCTCATTCTCATTTCCGTTTCCGTTTCCGTTTCCGTTTCCGTTTCCATTTCCATTTCCATTTCCATTTCCGTTTCCGTTTCCATTTCCGTTACTATTCTGATTAATGGTGTGATTTTCATCTTCTACATCGTTCACGTTTCCATTTTCATTCACGTTTCCATTCACATTTCCATTCACATTTCCATTCACGTTTCCATTTCCGTTCACGTTTCCATTCACGTTTCCATTCACGTTCACGTTTCCATTCACATTTCCGTTCACGTTTCCGTTCACGGTTCCATCCACGTTTCCGTTCACGTTTCCGTTTACGTTTCCGTTTACGTTTCCATTCACATTTCCATTCACGTTTCCGTTTACGTTTCCGTTCACGTTTTCGTTCACGTTTCCATTCACGTTTCCGTTCACGTTTCCATTCACGTTTCCATTCACGTTTCCGTTCACGTTTCCGTTCACGTTTCCGTTCACGTTTTCGTTTACGTTTCCGTTTACGTTTCCGTTCATGTTTCCGTTCACATTACCATTACTATTACTATTACCATTACCATTACCATTGCCATTGCCATTACCATTACCATTGCCATTACGATTACGATTACCATTACGATTACCATTATTACCAGTATTATCAATATGTTCATGTACCATCGTATCAAACTGGCGTCTGGTAACTATATTGTAACTAGGTGTTATTCCTTCTAACTGTAGTACTCTGAGGATATCGTTGACATATGTTTGTTTAACTTTCCAAACGCCCGACTCCATAGATTTTTCTTCGGCTATTTCATGTATGAATTGAGCGCGTCCTAGACTTGCAGTGTTAATAACTATCGTATTTGCATTTATATCGTCTATAAATTGCTCCAAAAAAATACAGTGTCTATTGTAGACCAATTTATCTAATTCTTTGTAGGAGGTATTTTCGTTTTCTTTTATAAATCTATAAGCTTGCTCTAGGTATAATAATTTATTTATTTTGTCTAGGAAGAAATCATTTCTGACATCTGACTCTTCACTAGAAGAGTCCATGTATTTTATTTTTCCCCAGAGTCTTTTTGCTTTAGGAATTAAAGGAGCAATAGATTCCCATGATAACTTTGCTGTTCTGGCTGTTTCTTCGTGTCCAAATTCAGAATGGGCAACAGACGTTGTTGCGTCAGCAATATCTTCTAAGGTGTAGAGAAGCTTTCGAGCGAGTCGATCATCTGGATTTTCTCCCTCTGCTTCTGGTATCTCAATGTCATCTTCTCTCCAAAAAGTACCACCAACTTGTTGTTGTACTAATTCACGCTCTACATCGTTACGTAGTAAACTTTCATAAGCAACTTCACCTATCAGGTTAAGTTTGTTTTTACTAAGCACTTGGGTTGTTGTTGGAGGATTGTTATTACTGTTACCTGAATCTTGCCCTTGTAGGTTGTCTTGCCCTTGTTGAGCATCTTGTCCTTGTAGGTTGTCTTGCCCTTGTTGAGCATCTTGTCCTTGTAGGTTGTCTTGCCCTTGTTGAGCATCTTGCCCTTGTAGGTTGTCTTGCCCTTGTTGAGCATCTTGCCCTTGTAGGTTGTCTTGCCCTTGTTGAGCATCTTGTCCTAGTAGGTTGTCTTGCCCTTGTTGAGCATCTT
>JBGCDW010000241.1:0-4242 GCA_045105775.1 Aureispira sp. | reverse complement strand
ATCATGCCTACGGGATATCAACTAACAGTTGAAACCTATGTTTTGCCTATGAATTATCCCTTGTTGGATACAGGACGATTAGTGTTGTTGGTGTTTGATGGATGGCCTGCTTTTGTTTTTTCGGGATGGCCCAACCAATCTTACGGAACTTTCAAAGGAAAAATTATTGCCATAGATAATGTAGCCAATGAAAGAGGCATGTATCGAGTATTGATTTCACCTCCAGCGAATCTTGAAAAACCTTGGCCCAATGAATTGAGAGTAGGGACAGGGGCTAGTGCTTCTATTATGTTGAATGATGTACCCTTATGGTATGAGTTTTGGCGACAACTCAATGGTTTTCCACCCGATTTTTATCAAGACAACGAGCTGCAAATGATTAAACTCAAAGCGCCCGCCAACAATTTGAAAAAATAAAAACATGCGTTATATTTTAATTGGATTTTGCTGTTGTTGGTTATTCGCTGCACAAGCTCAAACAGACTCTTTGATACTGACATTTGAACAGTATTTAGAGCAAGTGTACATCAATCACCCATTGGCCAAACGTGCGAATTTGCAACGCCAAGAAGCAGACGCTTATCTTCAAAAAGCAAGAGGAGGGTTTGATCCCAAAATTGGAACGAACTGGGATTACAAAGAATTCAAAGAAAATACCTACTACAATATTTTTAGTTCTTATCTAAAAGTGCCTATATGGTCAGATATAGAACTAGAAGGCGGATATAATTATGCCAATGGTTACTATTTGAATCCAGAGCGTACCCTGCCCGATGTAGGACAAGCTTATTTGGGTATAAAAATTCCCTTACTTCAAGGGTTAATTACCAGCGAACGGCGGATTGTATTGCAGCAGGCGCGGTTGCTTGAAGGGGCAAGCGAGGCCGAAATTCAAATCGCGCTCAATGATCTGTTGTACAAAGCAGGCAAACAATATTGGGACTGGACCAAAACTTACAATGAATTATTGGTGATTCAACAATCATTAGAAGCAGCCCAACAACAATTAACGGCTACCCGCACTTCGTTTTTTCAGGGAGATAAGCCTGCTATTGACACGCTCAAAGATTTTATTCAAGTGCAAGAACGCGAGGTTTTACTAGCCAATAGTTTGGTCGCGTTTAACAATACTCGACGTGCTGTTTCTGCTTTTTTGTGGGACAATGCAGACAATCCAATGCTGTTGGATGAAACGGCCTATCCAGTGGTTTTGCAACAATTGAATACCATTCCATTACAGGAAGATGTTTTGCAGAATAGTATGACCTTATTGGAGGAACATCCTAGTTTGATAGCTTATGACTACAAACTCAAGAGTTTGGCACTCAAACGCCGCCTCAATAGCAATAAATTATTACCCAAACTCAATGTGAAATACAATTTTCTCTCGGTAGAAAGTGTTGATTTTTTTGGAACAGAAGGCGTTGCTCCTATTGAAAATTATAAATTGGGAATTGAATTTAGTATGCCTTTATTTTTGAGAAAAGAACGGGCTGACTTAGCTTTGACAGACTTAAAGGTGCGCGCTACTGAATATCAGGTGGATAACAAACAACGCGATCTAAAAGTTAAGTTAGAAAATTATTTTAATGAGGTACAAATTTTTGCTGCTCAGACCCAGACCTTAGAGCAAATGGTGAATAATTATACATTATTATTAGAAGCAGAACGCATTAAGCTCAATTTAGGCGAATCATCCGTGTTTTTGGTCAATGTTCGACAAAATCAGCTACTGGATGCACAACGCAAACTAATAAAGCAACAAACAGCTTACCTCAAATCTCGTATGGCCTTCTTTTGGGTGACTGCTACGTTGTCTGGTAATAATTAAGCAGGAGGAACCAAGGCTACTTAAATTATTATTATGCAAGATTTACCAATCACAGCAGCCGACTTAGAACACATCAATACCAAACAAGGGTATTTAAAACTTTTGTCCAAAAAAGAAGTCAACGTCAAAAAAATATTGGCTACACTCAAGTATGAAAAGGAATTAGAGCAACTGCAAGTCGAATTGCTCAAGATGCAATCATGGGTAATCGAGCAGGGGTTGAGAGTGGCGATTGTTTTTGAAGGGCGTGATGCTGCTGGCAAAGGAGGGACTATTCGCCGCTTTGTAGAACACCTCATTCCTAGATCTACGCGCATTGTTGCCCTGCCCAAACCCACCGAGGAGGAGCGTGGACAATGGTATTTTAGACGATACATCAATCAATTGCCCAATACAGGAGAAGTTGTGTTTTTTGATCGAAGCTGGTACAACCGTGCTGTAGTGGAACCTGTCAATGGATTCTGTACAGAAGAACAGTATGAACGTTTTATGGATCAAGTGAAGGACGTAGAGCGTATGATTCAGGCATCTGGAATTATCTTGTTCAAGTTTTGGCTGGATACCAGTAAGGAAGAGCAGGCCGAACGCTTTGCCGATCGAAAAAATAGCCCCCTAAAACAATGGAAACTCAGCCCCATTGATGCCAAAGCACAAGAACTGTGGGAGGTATATACGCAATACAGAGATGCCATGTTTGAACGCACTCACAGCAAAAAAAGCCCTTGGGTTATCGTTCAAGCAGACCGCAAAAAACAGGCTCGCCTAGAAAGTATTCGCTACGTCTTACAACAGTTAGAGTACTCCAACAAAGCGACGGATAAAATTGACTTAAAGCCTGATTCTAAAGTTGTACAAGAATATGAGGATTAGGGGGTATTTTTTTGTTAAATGTTTTATGTATTTTTTTGGCATTTATTTAGTTCTTGTTATCATTGTGTAATGGTTATTATAAATTCAAACATTACACACAATGAAGCAATTATTACTAGTAAGTTTATGTTTACTTTTGGCAGCTTGTAACAAAGAGCAAATAGTAGAAACAGCAGCAACAACAACCAGCAAGAGCAACAAAGCCGACGTTATTTATTATTACAAAGAGCAATTCTACCCATTGTATCTTGAAGAGGGCAGTACAGCCGATTTTGTGCAGGATGAAAACTTTGTAGCCTTACAACAAGTTACGGCTTCAAGCCCCGTTGTTACCTTTCATTACAGCGATCAGCCTTTGAATTACGTTTATTTATTTGACAGTGAGTTTGAAGGCTATGACTATATGGAAAAACACGATGCCAACCCATTATTGGGAAGGAAATTCAAAATTTCTTTGAGAATAGATGAATTGCGCGAAGGCTTAATCGCACAGTTTGGAGAAGCCTTGGATTTTAAGAATGCTGCGATAGCACAAGCCGCCCAACAAGGTGTAGCTGCTATTTATGATGAATTGCATATCAATTTGCCTTTGCCAAGCAATTTGGAGGCATTTATTGGCACCAATAGCGACAATTTTGTACGTCCCAAAACAGGCAGTGGTATTACTAGCAATCCTGTATTGACTGTTTGGGAGCATGATGATGCACAAGGCAGTGAAATGTATGTAGAACAAGCTCCTAATACGGTTATCTGGAATTATGGGGCTTTTGATTGTTTTACGATGGCCGCCAATCCAGATTTGACCTTAGAATTTCAGACCAATGGTAATAATTGGAACGATTGTATTTCCTCTAAATGCCTAAGTTATATTCAGGGGGCAGATGCAATGGTAGAGGGCTATTATAAGGATAGTCATTTTGGGGTGTATGATTGTGGTATCAGATATTTATTTATAGAGCTAATGGTGTAAATTATTATCCTCCTTGCTTTAATTTTAGAACTTATCCTTGGTTTGATAATCCTGGGTGGTGTGGTCATATGAATGACCAAATATCTAGTATCCGAATCAAAGCTATTTGGGAAGGTTGCTACATAGATGATAGTGTATTTTTGGACTTGTCAAATCAATAAATAAGTATGAGAGAGATGCTTCTTGTATTATCGTTACTAATTGCTAATAATTTTTGCCTTGCTCAAAGTAAAGTAAGCATTCAAGCAGGTTGGACAGCCTCAAAGATCCGAGCTGTTAATCCTAATCCTCCAAGTGGTGTTTATTACAATAGTTTAGTCAATTTTTCTTTTATGCATGCTCCTTATTTAGGATTTGAGTATGAATACACCCGCAAGCAATTACAGTTATCCACAGGAATTGGTTTCATGGTTCTAGGTGCTGCTGATACCCCTTTTTATGGAGAGGTTCCATGGGGGACAGGCTATTGGGTTATTCCTATTTTGGGTGGCTATCATTTAAAATTGGCTAAAGGTTGGGGAATGACATTTGAAGGAGGAGGCGAAATAGGCATTCAAAATGGTAGAACAGG
>JBGCDW010000240.1:0-12222 GCA_045105775.1 Aureispira sp. | reverse complement strand
TCCGAACAAAGAAGTAAAGTCCTTCAGCGCCGATGGTACTGCCAATAGGTGGGAGAGTAGGTCACTGTCCTCTTTTTTTTTTTCTTCTAAGGAAGAAATAGAAAAAAGCACGCATCAATTTTATAATTGATGCGTGCTTTTCTATTTGGTAGAACAGAGAAATAGTATAACTTGAGAAAGTTATATTTAAGTAGCAAGAACATTAATTAGAATTCTAAAGCTTTTTTGCTATTTTCATAAATGAACTTTTCAAGCATTTTTTGCATTGAATTGATTGATATAAACACAACAAAAAAGAACTAGTACACTCTATAAAATAATAGCCACATAATGTTTGAAAAACTAACCGAGAAAGCTCGACAATCTATACTAAAAGCACAAGAATACGTTCGTTCTAAGGAACAGCAAGATGTTCAAATTGCACACTTGCTAAAAGGAATGATGGATATAGAAGATAGTGTAGTGTTGAGTCTTTTAAAAAAAGTATCTGTAGATATTGCAGAATTGACAAATCGCTTGACACTTATTATGGATACTTATCCCAAAGTATATGGTGGGAACAATCATGGAAGCCATTTGTCCAAAAATGCAAGTAAAGCGATTCAAGCAGCTCAAAATTTAGCCAAAGACTTAGGAGATGACTATGTGGCAGTCGATATGGTCTTGGCAGGTATCCTCAGCGTAACTACAGATAAAACGGCTAAACTCCTTAAAACAATGGGAGCGAATGAAAAAGAAGTAGGTGCCGCAATTAAGGCTTTGCGCAAAGGGCAAAATGTTAGTAGTCCAACTGGGGAAAATGACTTTGATGCACTTAATAAATATGCCGTTAATTTAAACGACCGTGCCCGAAGTGGCAAATTGGATCGCATTATTGGACGTGATGAAGAAATACGTCGTATTCTACATATTCTATCGAGACGCAAAAAAAATAACCCTATTATTATAGGAGAAGCAGGAGTTGGTAAAACAGCAATTGTAGAAGGACTAGCTTGGCGTATTGTAGACAATGATGTACCAGATAATCTTAAAAATAAGAAATTATTTTCTTTAGACATGGCCGCTATTGTAGCTGGCGCAAAATATAAAGGTGAATTTGAAGAACGCCTGAAAGGAGTAATTAAAGAAGTAACAACTTCTGAAGATGTTATTTTATTTATTGATGAAATCCATACGCTAGTAGGTGCTGGTGGTGGTGGTGGTGGAATGGATGCTGCTAATATTTTGAAACCAGCTTTGGCAAGAGGCGAATTAAGAACCATAGGTGCAACGACCCTAGATGAGTATCGAAAATACATAGAGAAAGACAAAGCACTAGAACGTCGTTTTCAGAAAGTGAAAGTAGCAGAGCCAAGTGTAGCAGAAACGGTTGCTATTTTGCGTGGTTTGCGCGATCGCTATGAAATGCACCACAAAGTACGTATTCTGGATGGTGCTTTGATTGCTGCTGCCGAAATGTCCAATCGTTATGTAAGTGATCGTGCATTGCCAGATAAAGCAATTGACTTGATCGATGAGGCTGCTGCAAAACTGCGTTTAGAACTTAATTCTGTTCCTGAAAACTTGGATGCACTACAGCGCAGAAAACGTCAATTGGAGATTGAAAAAGAGGTAGTCAAGAGAGATGGAAATGCAGGCAAATTAGATGTTATCAAAAAAGAATTAGCAGAACTTACCGAAGAACTATTGGTTTTGCAAGCAGCGTGGGAGTCCGAAAAGGAACTGATTAACATTATTCAGAGTTGTAAAGCCAAAATGGAAGGGTATAAGGTGGAAGCCGAAGAAGCTCGTCGAAATGGAGATTATGCTAAAGTCGCAGAATTGGAATATGGTAAAATCAAGGAGCAAGAGCAACTCTTAAATGGAGCAGAAGCCGATATTAATAAGTTGGCTCCAGAAAAACGAATGACGGATGGAGAAGTAGACGAAAGTGATGTGGCAGATGTTGTTTCGCGTTGGACAGGGATTCCTGTTAGTAAGATGATGGAAAGTGAGCGCGAAAAATTACTCCAAATGGAGCAAAAAATTGGAGAACGCCTTATTGGTCAAGCAGCAGCTGTACAAGCCGTTTCGGATGCTGTACGTAGGAGCCGATCTGGATTACAAGATGCCAAACGCCCTATTGGGTCCTTTATTTTTATGGGAACAACAGGGGTTGGTAAAACAGAATTGGCAAAAGCATTAGCCGAATTTTTGTTCAATGATGAGCAGGCCATTACTCGAATTGATATGAGTGAGTATATGGAAAAGCACGCAGTAGCGCGTTTGGTTGGGCCTCCTCCAGGTTATGTTGGCTACGAAGAGGGCGGACAATTAACCAATGCGGTGCGTGAAAAACCCTACTCTATTGTTTTGTTAGACGAGATCGAAAAAGCCCATCCAGATACCTTCAACATTCTGTTACAAGTATTGGATGATGGCCGCCTAACCGATAATAAAGGACGTGTAGCCAATTTTAAGAACACAATTATTATTATGACCACCAATATGGGGTCTAATATTATCTATGAAAATTTTGATGGCATCAATGATATGGGAGACGACGAACGTCAAAAAGTTATTGATAGCACACAAGACAAAGTAGTAGAAGCCCTCAAAGATCATATGCGTCCTGAATTCTTGAATAGAATTGATGAACAAGTGATGTTTACACCGCTCAATAGAGAAGAAATTAAGAAAATCATGCTACTCATGTTCAAAGCCACACGCAAACGGGTTCAACGCCAAGGCTATGATATTGAACTATCTGAAAATGCTATTAAAGTTTTAGCACAAGAGGGGTATGATCCACAATATGGTGCACGTCCTATGAAACGTGTCTTGCAACGCCGTGTAGATAACGAATTATCAAAACATCTACTAGCAGGTAAATTTAATGCTGGCGATACTATTTATGTAGAGACCAATGATGCTGATGAATTAGTATTTAGTAAAAAATAGGTTTTGTTAAAATACTAATTAAGCACCAATACTAATAGGCAGCTTTCATTCGTTTAGATGAATATATTTTATCTAGAAAGGTGAAAGCTGTTTTTTTTGCAATTAAGACAATATTATCCTGTAATTTGATGATTGATCTTAAAAACACAGTTGGAAAATGATATCTGGCTAAACTTATTGAGCCTATTGTTGTTATCAAGGCAATTACATTTTTTAAGGCAAGATACTTCGTTGTTTCCCCTCTCTTATTCTATTTTACTAATAACCAATATCTAATTCTCACAAATAAGTGAATACCCAGATAGGTATGGTGTGAAATAACAGAGAGTATGTCCTACAACTATAATGAAACAAAATGCATATTTATGGGATCTCTTGGCAACAAACAATTATGCGTCCATTACACGAAGTAATTTAAAATAAGATCTCGTGGCAAATTACTCTATTCGAGACCTGGCAAAGTTATCAGGCATCAAAGCGCACACCATTAGAATATGGGAGCAGCGTTACAGCATTATAGAGCCGAAACGGACGGCTTCAAATATTCGGTATTATAACGATTCTGATCTCAAATTCTTAATGAATATTGCTTTTCTCAATCGTAAGGGTATCCGTATATCTAAAATTGCCAAGATGACTCAAGTCGAAATTAGAAATGAAGTAGGAAAACTTTCTAATACAGAGGCAGAACACAGTGATAATTTTCAGGCATTGGCAATGGCAATGATGGATTTGGACGGCCCACGTATTTCGGAGTTGGTTGTTCGATGTTTTGATAAGAATGGGGTAGAAGAAGCTATTCTAAATGTATTGGTTCCTTTTTTGGAAAAAGCCAGTCTATTGTGGTTAACAGGTTCTATTAGTGCCATGCACGAACAATTCGCCAGTTGTGTTATTCGACGCGAAATATTGACCGTAACCAGTCGCTTAAGATCAAAAGTACACCACCAAAAAAGCAAAATACTATTGTATTTGCCAGAAGGAGACCAGCAAGAATTGTATCTTTTGTTTGTTGAATATCTACTGAAAATACGTAATGTAGAAGTTGTTTATTTGGGAGGTAAAGTTGAATTAGAAGATTTAAAATTGGCTATTTCTGTACATCAACCCCACTATATTTATACAATTATTGCAGAACGCCATAAACGCTATGTTTCTGAACAGTATATCCAAGATATAAGTAATGAAATTCAAGATCCCAAAATATTAGTCTCTGGTTTTCGCCACAATTCCAAAAAGGCCATTGAAATTCCTGAAAATGTAGTAGCATTGGGAGACTTAACAGAACTGCTAGAGTTTTTTGATCAGTCCGTTCATGCTTAAATAAGCCGATCAAAACCTGTTTTTGAACCCTATACAACGCTATGGATACCAGCTCTTTTCTCAACTATCTAAAGTATGAAAAACGTTATTCCAAACATACCATAGCGGCTTACAAACGCGATTTGGAGCAGTTTTCTAGTTTTGTCCAGGAACAAAAGAATCCTCCAGTTACTTGGCAGGACATCTTTTTAAGATACGAAGAAGATACGCGTACCAATACCAAACCTTCCATACTCATACGTTCTTGGTTAGTAAGCATTATGCGTAAGGGGGCAGCTGCCTCGTCCATTCATCGCAAAGTTTCTTCTTTACGTACTTATCACAAATTTTTATGTCAAACCAAGGCATTAAAAGAACGTCCATTCCCATCCATACCATTGCCAAAGAAACAAGAACGCTTACCCGTTTTTGTAGAGGCAAAAGCATTAGAAAAACTAGAGGAAAAAATTGCTTTTCCAGATGGCTTTGTAGGATTACGTGATTTTTTAATTTTAGAATTGCTGTATTATACAGGCATGAGACGCAGTGAGTTACTGGCCTTAACTTGGAAGCAAGTCAATTGGAATGCTCAACAAATTACAGTATTAGGAAAAGGAGGGAAAACACGCTTGCTCCCCATCAGCAAAGAACTTATTACGTCGCTAAAAACGTATCAAAAATTGGTGGATGAAACGTTTGGAGCGATTACAGAAGAAGCTATTCTATTGACCGATAAGGGAAAACCGCTTTATCCCAAATTTGTTTACAACAAGGTAAAGCACTATTTATCTATCATAACTACAATCAAAAAACGCAGTCCTCATGTCTTGAGGCATTCTTTTGCAACCCATTTGGCTAATAATGGAGCCGATTTGAATGCCATCAAGGAATTATTAGGACACAGCAGTTTGGCAGCTACACAGATATATACACACAATTCGATTGAACATTTAAAACAGGTCTATCAACAAGCACATCCCAAAGCCAAGAAAAAATAGTTATCTTTGACACAAGGAAGTGAATGTAATTATAACAATGGAAAATTTACAAAAACAGCGTTTAAGTAAGAGTATTATGGAATTGGTTTGGTGGCTGATAACTGCCATAGCTGCTTTCATTACAGTACAACCATTATGGGATTATTTTCAGCGGTATGATTTTATTTATGAATTAATCTTGTACATTATTGTCTTTGTCACCTTTGCCCGTTACGTTTTCTTTCTGAAATACACCTTTTTGGCACATTTTCAGATCATGAAATTTGTATTGATTTTTCTTAGTTTGCCACTAATCTTTTATATGATACAGGAATTTTTTGAATTTCAAGATTTCCTAGAGCGTCAAAATAGTGGTTTGCAAGAAGCTCAAATTTACTTTAAGGAAGGGCTAGGCTTTCAAGATCGTTATGGCACGCTGGAATATCTTTCCAAAATGTACACGTTCTTTGCGGTGGCGGCAATTATTACCGTATTTATGACCCCCTTTAGAATGTTAAAATCTTATTGGCGGGTATACAATGGAACTGGCACGGTCTAATATTACAAGTAGCCCCCAACTATTTTTTATAATAAATCTTTTATTATCATGTCAAAGGCACTTTTTACATTATTGCTGTTGGGTATTACTACAATAATTTGGGCACAATCTACGCTCAATCCAAAATTTGAACAAACAATAGAAGGACTCCTTAGCCATTCTATTCCTACTATCAGTTGTGAGCGTTTGCAAAGCAAGCTCAATACACCCAATTTAGTCTTGCTGGATGCTAGAGAAAAGGAAGAATTTACAACTTCGCACTTGAAAAATGCACAATGGGTGGGGTACAATACCTTTGATAAGAAATATGTAGAAGGTGTGGATAAAAATGCTATAGTTGTAGTCTATTGTTCGGTTGGCTATAGAAGCGAAAAAATAGCAGAACAATTAAAAGCTCTGGGATATACCAAGGTCTACAATCTATATGGAGGTATTTTTGAATGGACCAATCGTTCTTATCCTTTATTGGATGCAAAAGAAAAACCTACCAAGTCGGTTCATGCTTATAATAAAGATTGGGGCCGTTGGTTAGATAAGGGCAACAAAGTCTATTAATCCATGAAGTATTAATAATTTAGAACAAATGCAATTTCCAACAGCAGAAGAGCACGATTCTTATTACACGACTTATATTGGTTATTTGCCTAAGCGCGATCCTATTCAATTGCTCCAAGAGACAAAAGATTATGGAGAATTTATATTAGAACAAGTTTCTGATAATCAATCAGATTATGCCTACGCAGCAGGCAAATGGACAATCAAAGCCTTGTTATTACATATTATTGACACCGAGCAAATAATGGCCTATCGGGCTTTGCGTTTTGCACGCAACGACTTTGCCAGTGCTTTGCCGTACGAGCAAGATGATTATGCCCTGCACTCTAGGGCAGAAAATATAGATTGGGCACATCTGAAAACTCATTTTAGTTTGGTTCGTGCGACTAGTATACAGCAGTTTTCGGCATACGACCAGGAGCAAGAAGCACGAGGAGGTAGTACGGTCTTTCCCAATACGGTAAGGGCGGTAGCTAGTATCTTATCTGGACACCAATTGCACCATTTGTATGTCTTGCAAAGCCACTATCTGAAGCAAGAACCTATTTTGTTGGATACTTTTTTAGCGGATAAAATGTAATGCGTATTTACTGGAAGGATGCTTGGAGTTTTTGGTCCAAAATGACGCTAAGAAGGTTATGGAATGCTAGTAAGGTATACAGCTCTTTTTATTTGACCAAATGGCTAAAACGCCCGATTCAATGGGGGCTGCCCTTTTCTATCTCAGTAGAACCCACCACCGCCTGCAATCTGCGCTGTCCTGAATGTCCTAGTGGGCTGCGTGCTTTTTCTAGAAACACAGGCAATTTAAAAGCGGACTTTTTTAGAAAAATTATAGAAGAATTGGGCAACCAATTGTTTTATCTCACTTTTTACTTTCAAGGAGAACCATACATCAATCCTGCTTTTTTGGAGATGGTACATTTTGCCCATCAAAAAGGGATTTATACAGCCACATCTACCAATGCACATTTTTTGAACGATAAGAATGCCAAAGCAACGATTGAATCGGGGCTGGATCGTTTGATTATTTCAGTAGATGGTACTACTCAAGAAGTGTATGAAGCCTACCGAAAAGAGGGCAATTTGGAAAAAGTATTGGAAGGAGCACGCAGAGTGGTGCATTGGAAAAAACAATTAAAATCTAATACCCCGCATATTATTTTTCAATTTTTGGTCGTGCGTCCCAATGAACACCAAATAGAGGATGTTAAAATATTGGCCAAAGAAATAGGAGTAGATGAGGTGAAGTTTAAAACGGCTCAAATTTACGATTACCAACAGGGCAATCCTCTGATTCCTACCATAGATAAGTATGCGCGTTATGCCCAACAAGCAGACGGAACATATGCCATTAAGAACGAATTGCTCAACCATTGTTGGAAACTGTGGCATTCTTGTGTGATTACGTGGGATGGTTGGGTAGTGCCTTGTTGTTTTGATAAAGACGCACAGTATCGATTGGGAAGTTTACAACACGAGTCTTTTGCAAATATTTGGCACAATGAGGCTTATCAGGCATTTAGACAACAACTCTTGAAAGGGAGGGATCAAATTGATATTTGCACCAATTGTACAGAAGGTTGTCAAGTCTGGCAGTGATTATTACTAAAAACAACAACATGAATTATCATACAGTATTTTTTTGGGGACTGTGGTTATTATTGGGAATTGGAGCTTGCGGAGAGGGGGACACCAACAATCCTGCTCTAGAGCGTCACCCCCAAGAATGGTTGTCGGCCAATGGCAGCCCTATGGGATATTATACCTATGAGCAGTTTGAAAAATTATTGCAAGGCAACAACGATACGACTTATGTGGTCAATTTTTGGGCTACTTGGTGTATTCCCTGTGTAAAAGAATTGCCTCATTTTCAGCAATTGTATAAAAAATATAAAGATCAAAACATGCACTTGATCTTAGTGAGCTTGGACTTTGAAGACAAATTAGAAACGAATTTGTATCCCTTTCTGAAGAAAAATCCACTGGAAGGAGAAATCTTATTACTGAGCCAACATGGAATGAACGACTGGATTGGAGAAATCAATAAGGATTGGGAAGGTTCTCTGCCTGCTACACTGATTTATAAGGGAGTCAAACAACAGTTTTATGCTCACAGTTTTGAGTATGACGAGTTGGAAATTAAGTTGCGTCGTTTTATGAACCTCCAATAAGCTTTTGAGTTACAATAGCTAGACAACTTCTTTAAACAATAATCTTGAATTTAAATTAAACAATATGAAAATCTTAAAACAAAGCCTAGTGCTTTTTTCTTTTTTACTTTTGATTGCTTGTGGTGGCAATGAAGCTGCTCCAGATACAGCCAATGAAGAAACCACCCCCAACGAGGAACAATCTACAGCGGAAGCACCAGAAGTAAAAGAAGAACCCGTGGCCGTAGGTTATCAAGTAGGAGATGAAGTCGCGTCAGATTTTAGTTTAAAAAATGTAGATGGTGAAATGGTAGCCATGGCAAATTATGCCGATGCCAAAGGTTATGTGATTGTATTTACCTGCAACCACTGCCCTTATTCTATTGCCTACGAAGAGCGTCTGGTTGAATTGGACAAAAAATACAAAGCATTGGGCTATCCCGTCATTGCAATCAATCCTAACGATCCTGCGATTGTGCCAGAAGATAGCTACGAAAATATGATTAAACGCGCCAAAGAGCAAAATTTCACGTTCCCATATTTGTTTGATGAAGGACAAAAAGTATACCCTCAGTATGGTGCCACTAAAACACCCCATGTTTATGTAGTGAACAAGACAGAAGCAGGCAATAAAATTGCTTATGTAGGTGCCATTGATGATAATAAGAATGCCGATGAAGTAACTAAGAATTACTTGGCCAATGCCTTGGATGCTTTAGTAGCAGGGGAGAAGCCCGCA
Source organism: Aureispira sp. (assembly GCA_045105775.1). Taxonomy (GTDB): domain Bacteria; phylum Bacteroidota; class Bacteroidia; order Chitinophagales; family Saprospiraceae; genus Aureispira. The sequence continues at coordinate 2,997 of JBGCDW010000240.1, read as the reverse complement.
GAGTCGTATACCAAAGCTTTTGGTTGCTCGATAAAAGCTGCTAAGAAAATGTAATGCATTAAATTATTACGATTAGCTAAAAATAACAGGAGCTATTTCTATTAAAGAGATAGCTCCTGTTGGTGTTTTAAGACTACATAATTGGAGCATTACAGCTTGTTAATTAATATCCAATAAAAAAAGCTTCTTCCTAAAAGAATAAGGAAGAAGCTTTAATAATAAATAACTCTTATGATTTTCTAATAAGCCTTGGCAAACAAAATACGTTGTTTAGAGGGCTTGCCTGTCAAGATACATGTACCTTCGCCATCCGCACCCTCCAAGGGTTCTAGAGGAATACAACGAGTAGTAGCTTTGGTCAATTCTTTGATTTTCAATTCCGTTTCAGTAGTGCCATCCCAATGGGCATATACAAAACCACCTTTTTGAATAGCAGCTTCAAACTCCTCCCAAGTATCCACCACTGTAGTGCTATCATCACGGTACTTTTTGGCACGCTCAAACAAATTCTGCTGAATTTCTTCCAACAATTGCGCGACATGATCGGCTATTCCGTCTAAGGCAACGCTTGTTTTCTCCTTGGTATCACGACGGGCTACTTCTATCACATTATTCTGCAAATCGCGTTTTCCCAAGGCCAAACGAACAGGTACTCCCTCCATTTCGTATTGAGCAAATTTAAAACCAGGGCGTTTCTTTTTATCGGTATCGTATTTAACACTGATTCCCTTAGCACGCAACGCAGCCATGATTTCTGCTACTTTGGCATCAATTTCCTCGTTGGGTTTTGGCACAGGCACAATCACTACCTGAATGGGTGCCAATCTAGGAGGCAGCACCAGACCTTCATTATCAGAATGCACCATAATTAAGGCACCCATCAAGCGAGTAGATACTCCCCAAGAAGTTGCCCATACATATTCTTCTTTATTTTTTTCATTTAAGAATTTTACATCAAATGCTTTGGCAAAATTCTGACCCAAGAAGTGAGAAGTTCCTGCTTGCAAGGCTTTGCCATCTTGCATCAAGGCTTCGATCGTATAAGTATCTTCTGCTCCAGCAAAACGCTCATGCGCTGTTTTGGCTCCTTTATACAAAGGAATAGCCATGATGTTTTCTACAAAACTACTGTACACATCAAGCATTTGTCTAGACTCTTGTACGGCTTCTTGCTCTGTAGCATGTGCCGTATGCCCCTCTTGCCACAAAAACTCTGCGGTACGCAAAAAAGGACGGGTACGCAGTTCCCAACGCAATACATTGGCCCATTGATTAATGAGCAAAGGCAAGTCGCGATAGGAGTGAATCCAATCTTTGTAGGTGTCCCAAATGATGGTTTCCGAAGTTGGGCGAATAATTAATTCTTCCTCCAGCTTGGCATCAGGGTCTACCACTACACCCTCTCCATATGGGCTGTTCATAAGACGGTGGTGGGTCACGACGGCACACTCCTTGGCAAATCCTTCGACATGGTCGGCTTCGCGGCTTAGAAAGCTTTTGGGGATGAGCAATGGAAAATAAGCATTGACGTGACCAGTTTCTTTAAAACGGCGATCTAAGTCGTCTTTAATCTTTTCCCAGATAGCAAAGCCATAGGGTTTGATAACCATACAACCGCGTACCTTAGAGTTACTTGCCAAACCTGCTTTGTTGACAATGTCTAGGTACCACTGCGAATAATCATTTTCTTGTGCTGTGATTTCCTTTGCCATTATTAGTGGTATATTTTTTGATGAATTTAAGAAGTAAGAAAAGCAATCAAAAAAGCCCAAACGAGCCATCAAACGCTTTTGTAAAGGTGTTAAAGTCTGGAATTTATAACGTTCATAGGAACATCTTGTACTTCAAAAGTGTTAACTATGTGTATAGGAAGACTTAAAATGCTAACAAATGTAGAATTTTAAGTCAATATAAATAAGGATTAACAAGAGCAAAATGTAAAGCTTTTGATTTCATTGCTTATTTGAAATGCTTGAATCACACAAAGAGTTCCTCCAATTTAACTTTTGTTCACAGTAAAATCCACTAAATATGACAAAGCAACTTTGTTCTCTATTACTGACCACGGTCGCTTGTTTGCTAACGCAAATGGCTGTTGCACAGAATAGCAATACTCAATACGATGATTTGTACTTTGATGGTGTAGAAGAAACACCTTCTTACACGGCGGCCAATAATCAGGCACCCGAAGCAGTGAATACACAAAACGAAGTGTATGACGATGAAATTTCTACGACAGAATCCATCCAACAAAACACACGTTCTTACGAAAACTATGCACAAGAACAGGGCAATGCAGATCCTTATGATTATCAATATTCCTCTCGCATTCGTCGTTTTCACAATCCAGCACCTGGGTTTTCTTATTACAGCAATTATTATGTAGATAACTATTGGTATGAGCCTTATGCCGCTAATTATTACGGAACTAGCATTTATATTGGCCCTTCAATAGGTTGGAATCGCTGGAATAGATGGAATCGTTGGGATAGACGGAACCGCTGGAATGACCCTTGGGCATGGAACAATAGTTGGAATAATCCTTATTGTGGTGGTTGGAACAACAGCTGGGGCTGGAGAAACAACTTTAACAATGGTGGTGGTTGGAATAATGGTTGGAACAATGGCTGGAATACAGGATACAATTATGTCGCCTCCACACCCAATGCAGCCAATTTTACCAATAGCATTCGCGGAGTACGTGGGGCAAGTGTAAGCCGTGCTAATGGACAGCACGTAGCTAGTAACCCTAGAGGTCGGAGCAATACGTCAAATGTTGGTAATGTGCGTGCCACCCGAGGCAATGGTAGAAGTGGAACCACTACTACAGGGAGTGGATACAACAATACACGTGTAACTACTAATGGTAATCGTACCACTATTGTAAGAGAGCGCAATGACGATCCTCGTCGTTCTTATAATAATTCTAATACTACCAATACACGCAGCAACTCTAGCCGAGGTTCTTACACCCCAAATACACGTACTAACGCTGGG
>JBGCDW010000239.1:0-2907 GCA_045105775.1 Aureispira sp. | reverse complement strand
ATAACGATTGATTAATAAGCCATTGTCGCGAACTAAGTGGAACCCTTGACGCAAGGCATTCGCATAGTTCATCACTTCTTTTGCATTCAAGTTCATGACTTTTTCTTGCAAAACGTCTGCTTTGAATAGTTCATCGTGTGTAGTAACAATGTTCTCAATAGCTGAACTTTCCTTTGCTTCTGTTAAGTAGGTGAAAAAAAGTAACCGTACAATGAAAAATGAGAGATTTTTGTTCAGATCAAGGCACTCGCGAAGCGATCTGACTTATTTGATACAGTGTATCGAATAATCAGGTAACACAGTTTTAGCGAGCTAAAACGCGTATTTCCAACGAATAGCTGGGGAAAAAGAATCGTTTTTTAGTCCGAGAACTTTTTAGAGACTACTTAAGATCAAGGTATTCACTAAAATACGCTCATTAGGAATCGTTCTAGCAACCCCCTTAAGTTCGGCCAATGCCTTATTGGCTTGAATAGCTTGCTTTAGAATAGCCTTTGTTTCTACATCAAAAGGCAAGGGTAAGGCTTGTATTTGGTAAGGTGGCTTCATTGGATGGCTTAATAATTTCAGTAGGCTACAAAAGTAACCTAAATCTTTAGGAGAAGAAGGTTTCTTAATTGTCCTTTTTGTTAGGTTTGTTTTGCACCTTCTTAAAGAAGGCTGTAGTGATTAAGTCGAGGGACTTAGCTTTACAGGTCATTTTTTCTAATAATCATGGATTGTGGAGCAAATTTATAAATTGATACACTGTATCAATCTATCAATTTGTCTTTGAGGCGTTTGGTTGCCCATATTCTGAATTGGGTACCTCTGTGAGATTTTACCCGATAACCTACTGATATGATTACATCTAGGTTGTAGTAATTGGTGCGTTTGGTAGAAAATTCGGAAATCCCGAATTTTCTCAATGTACTGCTTTCTTCAAGTTCTCCCTCCTTATAAATGTTCTTAACATGCTCATTGATGGTAGATTTTGCCTTTTGGAAAAGGTCTGCCATTTGTTCTTGACTCAACCAAACGGTTTCCCCTTCTAACTTTACTTCTATCTGGGTTTGGCCTTCTTGGGTTTGGTAAATTAGGATTTCGGAGTTGTCGTGCATACTAAATTATTCTAAAGTTTGGTATTACATCTCATAAGACAAATGTACACATCTATCCTTTTAGGCTAAACTTAGAAACAATTAGTCGCTACTCAATAATGCCACAAGAGCAATAAGAGCAGCCCCCCCAAGAAGCCAAGGAACGGCCTCGTCTAATTTGCTGTTGTTGTTTGCTTTGGATTTATTAATTTGGAGTTTGATAGTATCTATTGCTCTTTCAGGGTAATTTCTATTGAATCGAATTAAATTAGGATGGTTTTCTAGGTTGAGGCTTGGATTTAGATTGTAAGTATCCTCAACTAATAAAAACGAAGGTATTCTCCTATTAGAGCTATGCCACCACTCCTTATAAACTCGTTGATTGGCGTTGGCTGTATTGGTAATTATTCCTATAAATAGACTTGAGGTATTGATCTCATTTAGCGTATGAACATCAATCTCATTGCCTACTTTATAACTTCCATTGGTTACAAAGAAACCTTTGTTTTGCAACTTCTGAGTTACAAGCGGAATGACAAATTGGTCATTATCGGTTAGTGAGTATGATAAAAAAGCTTTCATATATCTATGTCAACATTTTTTTTGCGTAAATAGTCCTGATAGTCTGGGAAAAATTTTCTTATTAAGTCTGGTTGAACCATCAATTTACTGATTAGTGTATTTTCGTCCCATATTTCATAGTCATACTTAAAGGAACATTTCCGTCTTAATTGTTCAAACATCTCTGTTACTTTGGCAGTAACTCCTGGCTTACAAACTAATAAATATCCATCTGCGTTATACATGTGTATCAGGCTTGGAATATTTACAGTAGCTAAGTTCTTAAGTGAGAGATTCTTTGAGTAAAATTTACATTGAACCACCCACTTCCTTTCATAAGTTACAACAGAATCATTTACCCTAAACGTAAGAAAAATATCCCGTCCTCCGTCACTTCCTTCACCAGAAGGTTCTACTTTTACTTCTGTAAGATTGTTTTCTTGAGCATTTACAATAATTCTGAAATAATCTTCTATCAGTTTTTCAAAATCCTTCCAATCTTTAATCTCATCTAAACTAAATCTCATTCTAGTTTATTTATCCTTTAATGGTTTAACGCCTTTGCCGCTCTATTAGTTCTTTGCAATCCAAATCTACTTAATAGTTTTTAGAACTTTATAAGTACATGCTCCTGCAAGTATAGTTAAGAGGATAAGTATCGTTGCTCGTATCACAAGAACATCTCTTTCATCTGTAAAAGTAGCTGTAAGTCCTTTGGAAGGGTGTATGGCAAGCTCTACAGAGCGTTGCTGGGTTGATAAATTGTTATTCATAATACCATAAAAATTAAAAATAGAATTGTTTAATAACAGGCCAATTCCCTAAACCTTGTTCTTGTTTTTAGTATTGGAACAAAAAGGCACTCTATTTTAATTATACGGTATATCAAACATAAAAGTTTCTTTCTTAGAAACAAAAATGTGCTTTTGAATAAAAATCTTACCTATTCAATGGCTTAATATCCTAGTCCAAGGTATTTTATAATTACAGAACTTTACTTTTTTCGCCGAACCCGCAACGCCTTGATTTCCTCTATCGTCAAGCCCGTAATTTCTGCAATCGCTTCCAGAGGCATATCCATTCTTTTTAGCTCTTTGGCTATTTCAAGTCTGCCGTTTTTTTCGCCTAAAGCAAGGGCTTCTTTTCTAATTTTCTCTACCAACTGATACGGCGGAATATACTTCGTGCTTTGTTCGAGTTGCTCCATCAAGCCCACATCATTAAAACTTAGGTAGCTGCGTTCGGTAATAATCAAGTGATCTAATAC
>JBGCDW010000238.1:0-38180 GCA_045105775.1 Aureispira sp. | reverse complement strand
CAGAGACAAAAAGTAAGGTTTTTTCATCAATCAAGGCAAAAATTTAGTTCATAGCAGTGCTATGGAATCAATTTTTAACGATGAGTGAGGGAAAAAGATGCTTTTTTCGCTACGAATTTAGTCGTGATAATGTCTATTATTCAATTACAACATTACATAATATAAGGCACTTTGTTGTCTTTTTAACAACCCTTTAACCTACATACTGTGCTAGTAGCAATAATTCCTTCGTAAAAAGTTGACGAGAGTAATTTCCTATTTGTAGAAAGAATCTATTTTGACTATAAGTTGATTTTTTGGGTAAAAAATTCAAAAAAATGCAGAAGGATTTTAACTTAGCAGCAACAATACAAGATAAAAAGATTGGTAATGTACATTATTTGTGCAAAAATGTTGATTGTCAGCTTCTTATTTCTTTTTGGTTTAAAAGACAAAAAGCAACTAAAACAAAGATGATTAAGAATTTCTTAACATCACATTATTTAGATTCGGTCTAAATAATTTGTTGTTTTCTACAACATTTGTAAAAGAGCTATACGGGTTGTATTTTTGTTTTGCACTTATGAAGAAGCGTTGATTTTGACAAAAAAATTACAAAATGATATATCAGAGACTTTTAAGCTTTTGCGCCGCCCTTTTGATGATTGCTATGCTGCCTTTTGGAGCATCAGCTGCGGATGCAGACAATGGAAAAGCACTGTTTTTGGAGAAATGTGCTAGCTGCCACAACAACAATATGGTTAGTGACATGACAGGCCCTGCCCTGTATCAAGTACAAGACCGCTGGAAAAAATATCCAGGTGCTTTGTATGATTGGATTCGCAATTCGCAAGCATTAGCGGATGCAGGTAACCCCCGTGCCAAGCAGATGATCAATTGGGCTTCTTCTGCCATGACGGCGTTTGAGAACTTAGAGAATGAGCAGATTGATGATATTTTAGAATACATAGAGAAAAAAGGTTCTGGAGAGTATGGTGGTGGTACCCAAGAAGACGATGGAGTCGATGGCCCTGTTGCTGTAGAAGATGAATCTAGTCCTCTGTTGGGTATTAGCTTGATCATAGTCTTATTAATGGCTATTGCTTTGTTGGGACGTTATATTAATAGTCTTACTCGTCTATCACAGCAACAAGAAGGACAAGTAGTAACGCCTGAAAAATCTGTTTTGGGGGTGTTGTTCAGTCCTGGAGTAGTAAAAGTACTCTTGTTCTCTTTGGTATTGTTTGGTGGTTATACTACTGTAAACAGTGCTATTGGACTGGGAAGACAGCAAGGATACGCACCAGAGCAACCTATTAAGTTTTCTCACAAAACACATGCTGGTGTTAATGGCATTAATTGTCAGTATTGCCACGATGGAGCCCGTCGTTCCAAGCACTCTGTTATTCCTGCTTCTAATACTTGTATTAATTGTCACGCCAACATCCAAAAAGGATCGGAGCATGGTACAGAAGAATTAATTAAGGTATATGCTGCGTCTGGTTTTAACCCAATGGCTAATAGTTATATTCCTACAGAGGCTACTGATGAAGAGCGTGCTGAGGTTTATGAGCAATGGTTGAGAAAAACTTACGCTAAAGAGTGGAAAGAAAATGAAGCTGCTGTAAATACGATGATTAAGGAGCAGTTGGCTTCTGTAGAAGGTACGTACAATCAGCCAATTAATTGGGTACGCATTCACAACTTACCAGACCACGCTTACTTTAACCACGCACAGCACGTAACTGTCGGTAAAATCAAGTGCCAAACTTGTCATGGTGAAGTAGAAAAAATGGATGTTCTACAACAACACTCTCCATTATCTATGGGATGGTGTATCAACTGTCACCGTCAAACAGAAGTACAATTCCGTGATGGTCTTAATGCTAGTAACAAATCTCCTTATGACGGAGATGACAACACAGCTAATGATTACTACACAGACTATAAATATTATGAGCAGTACCACAGCGAACTCGAAGAAGGTAAACGCTCTGGTGTAACTGTAGAAGAAGTTGGAGGTTTGGAGTGTCAAAAATGTCACTACTAAAAATCTACCTTATCTAGTGCTACTGCTCTGTTGGATACAGAAGCAATAGCACTAGTCCAATATTAAATTACGACATAAATAAGGGGAATACCCCAATTCCAATATATCTTATAAGACTATGAATAAGAAGGAAAACAAGACTAAAGTTTGGATCAGTGCAGAAGACTTATCAAACCAATCAGTCGAAGAATTACAACACAACGAGTTTACTCATAATGAAACAGAAGAGAGCAGTGAGCACAGCCGCCGTGACTTTTTGAAGTATATGGGTTTTAGTGTTAGTGCTGCGACTGTAGCGAGTTGTGAAATTCCTGTCAAGCATGCAATCCCTTATGTAATTAAGCCAGAAGAGATTGTTCCTGGGGTTGCTACTTATTTTGCTTCCGCTGTTGTACAAGGAGGAGACGTAATGCCTTCTTTAGTTAAAACGCGCGAAGGTCGTCCTATTAAGATTGAAGGAAACCCTGGTACAGAAGCACAGCCTACTTTTACAGGAGGAGGATCCAATGCTAGAACACAAGCTGCTGTTTTGGGATTGTACGATACCAATCGTTTAAGAAAACCAGGTGATGTTGCAGGTTACTTACAGGCTGAGGGTATTGAAAATACAGTTCAGCAAAAAGAAGCTGTAACAAAAGCAGTTTTGTCTTGGAAAGAGCTAGATGATAACGTAAAAGCAGGCTTAAAAGGCCAAATTCGTATTGTTTCTCATACTAATAATAGCCCTTCATTCGCTGCTGCTGTGGCTGCTTTCAAAGAGCAATATCCAACAGCAGAATGGGTGCAATATGATCCCATTTCTTATTCTGCTCAATTAGAGGCTAACTTACAAACATACGGTGTTCGTGCCTTACCTAATTATCACTTTGAGAATGCAATGTGCATCGTGGGCATTGAGGCTGATTTCTTAGGAACTTGGATTTCTCCTACAGAGTATTCTCATCACTATATCAAGAATAGAAAATTAACAGATACCGATATCAAGAGTGGTGCAGAAAAAGCAATGTCTACACACATTCAATTGGAATCTCGCATGTCTTTGACAGGTTCTAATGCTGATCACCGTGTATTGGTTAAACCATCTGAATGGGGTGCAGCGGTTGGATTATTGTATATAGAGGTTGCTAAACAAACAGGGAATAGTCCTGCAAGTTTGCCTTTCCAACCTCAATTCTCTTGGTCTAAAGCTTCTAAAGCAATCAAAGACACCGCTACTAAATTGGTACAAAGCAATCGCCAATCCTTAGTAGTATGTGGTATTAATGATGTAAATATCCAACGTGTTGTCAATGAAATCAACAGAATGTTGGGCGCAGAAGGGAACACCTTTACCATCACAGCAGATAACCACTCTAAACAACGTTTGGGAAGTGACGCTGCTGCTGCTAAATTAGTTCAAGAGCTAGAAGCTAAAGCTGTTGGAGCAGTTATCGTTTGTAATGGAGCAAATCCTGCTTATGACCTACCAGGTGATTTGGCAGCTAAGTTTGCTACAGCACTACCAACTGTGAAAATGACTGTTTCTACCAATTTGTCATTGGACGAAACTACAGCACTTTGTAAATATGCTGCTCCTGATCATCACGTTTTAGAATCTTGGGGCGATGCAGAGCCTAAGAAGGGAGAATTATTTGTAGTACAACCTACTATTCCTCAGCTTTTCAAAACGCGTTCTACTGGAGAGTCATTATTAGTTTGGGCCAACCAACCACAAACGTATCATGACTTTGTAAAAGCAAATTGGAAAGATACCGTATTCCCTGCTCAAAGCGAATACATGTTATTCCAGTCTTTCTGGAACAATACTTTACACAATGGTTGGGTGAAAGTTTCTGGCGATGTAGTAGCAACTCCTACTGTTGAAGCAGCTCCACAAGATACAGAAGCACCCGTAGACGATACTCCAACGGATGCTGGTAATATCGAAGCGGCTGTTGCTGGACTAAAACAAGGAACAAGTGCTGATATTGAGGTGACCTTATATGAAAGTGTACAATTAGGAGCTGGACAAGATGCCAACAACCCTTGGTTGCAGGAAATGCCTGATCCAATAATGCGTACTACTTGGGATAACTTCTTACAAATTCCGATTAAGTGGGATGGAGGTACTGCTTTTGCTTCTTTAGCCAACCTTAAAGATGGCGATTTGGCTACGATTGAGGTCAATGGGCAGAAGCACACTTTACCCGTATTTAGAACTTTTGGTCAAATGGAAGGAACGGTTTCTATCGCTCTTGGATATGGCCGAACTCGCGCAGGCAAAGCAGGAAATAAGGTCGGTAAGAATTTGTTCCCTGCTGTTAAGAACTTTGTACCTGCTGGAACTGGAACATTGCCTGAATATGCTGGACATGACGACATATTTGCTTGTGTACAAATGCACCACACTTATGGTTTGACCACATTAGAAGATTCAGGAGAAGTTAAAATGCACACGTATAAAACGGGCAAAGAAAAACCGTTTAATGTAGATGAGCATGTCGATAGTTTCCAAGGATCATTAGTAGAGCGTTCTGTGTTTTTCCAATCTACTGCGGCCAATGTTAAGGAAGATATCAAGGAATTAAAAGAGAAAAGAGAAGATTATCAATATCTCAACAGCAAAGGATTATATCCCAACTACAAGGAGGTCTATGGTATGGGCCACCATTGGGGAATGACGGTTGATTTGAACTCTTGTACAGGGTGCGGTGCTTGTACTGTAGCTTGTATGGCAGAGAATAACGTACCTGTTGTTGGAAAATATGAGGTAAGTAAAGTGCATGAAATGACTTGGTTGAGAATTGACCGTTATTTCTATGGAAATGAAGAAACACCCAATACTGTATACATGCCTATGATGTGTCAGCATTGTGATAATGCTCCTTGTGAGAACGTTTGTCCAGTAGCTGCCACCAACCACAGTTCAGAAGGTCTAAACCAAATGACTTATAATCGTTGTGTGGGTACACGTTATTGTGCCAACAACTGTCCTTTCAAAGTACGTCGTTTCAACTGGTTAGACTACACTTCTGCGGATCTCTTCCCTTCTAATGAGGTGGATATGAACAGAGGTGTTGAAGGAGCAGAAGAAGATTACTATCTAACAGACAACCTAACACGTATGGTATTGAATCCAGACGTAACGGTGCGTACACGTGGTGTAATCGAAAAATGTAGCTTCTGTGTACAGCGTTTACAAGAAGGTAAATTAGCGGCTAAAATGGAAGGACGTAAATTGCGCGATAGCGATGTGACTACTGCTTGTGTTCAAGCTTGTCCTACGGGGGCTATTGTGTTTGGAGATGATAATAATCCTGAGAGCGAAGTATACAAATTACAGCGTACAGACCGCTCTTATATTGCACTAGAAGAAACAAACGTACGCTCTTCTGTCAATTATTTAATGAAAGTTATTAATAAAGACGAGAATTTTGCGTAGTTGTCCATCGGGACAGTAACAAAGAATGTAGATCCAATACAATTCAGATAAAAACATCACTTTTATGAGTACAGTTGTATCAAATGTTCGCCCACCATTAGTAACGGGCAGCAAAACATATCACCAGATCACAGAGGATATCTGTTCACCAACAGAGCAGTTGCCCGGCGTTGGTTGGGTAGCGTGTCTATTAGTGTCATTGGGTCTATTGGCCTTTGGTGGTCTTGCCTTTTTCATGACCATTTGGTTTGGAATTGGTACGTGGCACTTGAATCGAACTATTGGATGGGGTTGGGATATTACCAATTTCGTTTGGTGGGTAGGTATCGGTCATGCAGGAACCTTGATTTCTGCCATCTTATTATTATTCCGCCAAAAATGGCGTACGGGGGTAAACCGTGCTGCTGAGGCGATGACAATTTTTGCTGTAATCTGTGCCGCTTTGTTCCCTGGTATACACATGGGACGTATGTGGATGGCATTTTTTGTGTTTCCTTATCCCAATACACGTGGTCCATTGTGGGTAAACTTTAACTCTCCTTTATTGTGGGATGTATTCGCAATTAGTACATATTTCACGGTATCTCTATTGTTCTGGTATACAGGACTAGTACCTGATTTTGCAACTATGCGTGATCGCGCTAAAGGATTTAGAAAGAAATTGTACAACTTCCTTTCTATGGGGTGGACAGGTTCTGCAAAGCACTGGCAACGTTGGGAGTCTTTATCTTTGGTATTGGCTGGATTAGCAACACCTCTGGTACTTTCTGTACACACGATTGTATCATTTGACTTTGCTACTTCTGTTATTCCTGGGTGGCATACTACTATCTTCCCTCCTTACTTTGTAGCAGGGGCAATTTTCTCAGGATTTGCGATGGTATGTACTTTAATGATTATTACTAGAGTTATCTTGAACCTAGAAGATTACATTACCATAGAGCACATTGAATCTATGAACAAGGTAATCGTACTAACGGGTTCTATTGTAGGGGTAGCTTATTTGACAGAGCTATTTGTTGCTTGGTATTCTGGATATATTTATGAGCAATATGCTTTTTATAATCGTGCAGTGGGCCCCTATTGGTGGTCTTATGCAGCTATGATGACGTGTAACGTTATTACACCACAGTTTTTCTGGATAAGAAAATTCAGACGCTCAATTGCATGGACATTTGTATTGTCTATTATTGTAAATATTGGTATGTGGTTCGAGCGTTTTGTAATTATTGCAACAACACTAGCAAGAGACTTTGTACCTTCTAGCTGGAGTTATTATACACCATCATGGGTAGAAGTAGGTGTTTACTTATTTACTTTTGGATTGTTTGGAACACTTTACTTAATCTTTATTCGTGTAGCACCAGTAGTAGCTTGTGCAGAGATTAAGTCTATTTTGAAATCTTCAGGAGATCAATATGTAGGGCCTCAATTTGCTAATGATTCTGGATTGAATCATTCTGGATTACACCACGATCACGACGAAGAACATCACAATGCTTCTGCTTTAGAAAGCCAAGGGTACACTTCTAATCATGGAGATTCAGATACTGCCACTGCAACGCTTTCAGATACTGATGTAGATACTGCCGTAGATACAGAAGAGGAAGATAAACCAGATGAGGAGTAGATAAATCCAAGGGAACACTAATGTTCATATAGTAATTAAAAATTCTTAGGCACTAGTCCTATATAATTATAAGATAAGCATGAAAAGAGTATTAAATAAAAGGGTCTTATACGGCTTGTACAATGATGAGGAAATCCTAATGGATGCCATCAAACACATCAAGAAGGAAGATGGTGAAATCATGGATGTTTACACACCATTTCCTGTACACGGCTTGGATCCTGTGCTTGGTTTGAATGAGTCTCGTTTGCACATAGCTGGATTCATCTACGGAATGATGGGAACAACACTGGCTTTTGGCTTTATGTCTTGGGTGTTTACACGCGACTGGCCAATTATTTTTGGTGGAAAGCCTTATTTCTCTGTGCCTGCCTTTATTCCTATTACCTTTGAGTTTACGGTATTAATGGCAGCAGTAGGAATGGTAATTACATTCTACTTGGTTTGTGGCCTTGGGTTTGGAGTTGAAAATCCTTATTTGGATCCGCGAATTACGGATGATAAATTTTGTATAGCATTTGATGTTACCAATACTTCTAAGGAAGAGGTAGATCGTTTGGCTGGATTGTTATCAACTACCCAAGCAGAAGAAGTACACACCAAGAACATCTAATTATTAAAGAGCGAACGATTAATTTTAAATAGCAATGAAAACAATAAAAAGTCTATATCCTTTGGCGACAGTGCTAGTAGCAAGTGTTTTGCTTTGGAGCTGTACACGTGCAGGTGGCGACAGTATAGGGACAGAGTACATGCCTGATATGGCACACTCTATTGCCTATGAGGCCAATCATGATGTTTATTATTATAACAATACATGGGGCGAAGAAGGAGATTATGAAGCATACGCTCAACCACGTAAGCCTGTAAATGGTACCGTTGCTCGTGGCTATTTGCCTAACAAATACCAATATTTAAGTGACTTTAAAGCGGCAGCTGATGAGCCACATGCAGCAACGCAAGATCGTGTGCGTGATTTGATGATGAAAGATACAGAGTTAGTAAATCCTGTTGTACCTGCTGACAAGGCAGAGTTGGAGCGTGTACTGGCTGCTGGTAAGAACTTATACACCATCAATTGTGAAGTATGCCACGATAAGGAGCTAAAAGGAAACGGCGTAATTTATAATGAAGGAGAGGGCCCTTACAGCGCAAAGCCTGCAAATTTAGTGAGTGATGAGTTTGTTGCTTCTACTGATGGGCGTTATTTGAATGCTATCATGCATGGAAAAGGACAAATGCAATCACATGCAGATAAAATGTCTGCTACAGAACGTTGGAAAGTAATTCACTACATCCGCTCTGTACAAGCTGAAAATGCTGGCAAAGAATATGACCCAGCAGCAGTAACTCAACCAGCTGTTGAAGAAGCAGCCGAAGCGTCTACTGAAGAAGAAACTGAAATTAACTAATAATAGACCAGCACGTTTTTAGAAACAGCAATCTAAGATTAAAACTAGTATAACATTTACTTACGATGAGCAATCATAATAACGAAACTTTTGTTTTTGATGGCAAAACCAAATTATTTACCATTGTACTAATGGTAATTGGTGCCGTTTGTTTGGGCTGGTCCTATGTTGCAGGTGATCCAGCAATGAACCATCTGCGTTTTTGGACAAATTACTTGCAGAATTCCGTCTTCTTTACAGGAATTGCCTTCGCTGCTGTATTATTTATAGCAACACACGCTTTGGCGTGGGGGGGCTGGGTAGCCATGTTTAAGCGTATTCCTGAAGCTATGATGAGCTTCTTGTACATTGGTGCAGGCCTGTTTTTGATCCTTGGAATAGGTGTTTATATGGGTGCTGAAGGAACTGAATTATTGTACTTGTGGAACGATCAAGATTATTTATCTGTAGACTCAGAGCATTTTGATCCTTTAGCATTTCACAAATCAGCCTTTGTTAATCCAATCTGTTATTTATTAACAGTAGTCATTATTGGTGCTTGGAGTATCTTTGCTTTTTTATTCAGAAAACTATCTCTAGAAGAAGACAAAACACCTTACCAAGTAACAGCAGAAAACCCAACGCCTGACAATGTGAGACGCAATCGTATTTATGCTGCTGCATTTTTGCCGATTGCTGGTTTTTCTAGTGCGTATGCCATTTGGCAATGGGTAATGTCTGTAGACACACACTGGTATTCTACTTTGTTTGCATGGTATGCTACAGTGAGTATGTGGGTAAGTATGTTGGCTATGTGTTTTATGATTGTGATCTTCTTGAAGAGCAGAGGTCTACTCAAAGGTTTCAATGACGAACACATGCACGATTTGGGTAAATACATTTTTGGATTTAGTGTATTCTGGACTTACTTATGGTTCTCACAATTTATGTTAATCTGGTATGCTAACAATGGTGAAGAAACACAATACTTCTTTATTCGTTTTGAGCAATTCAAAATTATTTTCTTTGCTAATTTGTTAATCAACTTTGTACTACCTTTTTTAATCTTGATGATGAATACCGCTAAACGTACGCTAGGTACTTTAGGATTTGTTGCAGGATTGGTATTCTTTGGACACTGGTTAGATTTCTATCAAATGATTAAACCAGGTGTTTGGTACAACTATGAGCATAAATCACACTTGTCACATGGAGGTCACGATCATGGAGATCATGGTGACCACGAAGGGGGACATGATGCAAAAAGTCATCAACATAGTGAGAACACATACAAAATGACAAATAGTGATGTACCTAAGGCTGTATTGACTACCTATCAAGGCGATCAGCACGAGGGTGAAGACCATTCTGATGACCATGGGCATGATGATGCTGGTCACGACCATAGCGGTGATCAAGGAGGAGATGGACATCACTCTGATGACCAAGCGGGGCACAGTGATCACAGCACAACAGCTGACCACAGTGACCACGGACATGAAGGACATGGAGCAGAGGATGGACACGCACATGCATCCGCAGATCACGCAGGACATGGGCACGGGGATGAAGAGCCTGCTTTTGTATTTGGAGTACATTTTCCTGGGTTCTTAGAATTGGGAACAATGTTGGGTTTCTTAGGACTTTTCTTATTTGTAACCTTTACAGTACTGAGCAAAGCTTCTTTGTATCCACCCAATGATCCATACATTTTGGAAAGTGAATTTTACGATACTGGAATTGGACCAGAAAGAGACCCACACTAGTTTATTGTGTAAGCTACTTGTGGGCTAATAAAGATCTTGAGTTATAACTTTATTATAATAATAAAGAGGTTATAGACCTCTGACATAAGAAATATAGAAATGGAATTTATCATTGGAGCATTATGTATTGCTTTGTTAACGGTATTTGTCGTTCAAATTGGTAGAGCTCGCGAGTTAGCCACTATTGTTCGCAATGACCCTGCAGAGCAAGATGAGATCAATAAGTTTCACACTGGTTTGGGAATGGTGTTTATGGTATCATTCTTAATTAGCTGTGTGGTATCTTTTATTTATTACATCCCTACTACTTTGGGATGGGGCCCTAATACAGCTGCATCCTTGCACGGGCCAGAGGTAGACTATATGTTTAACCTAACCTTATTTTTCTGTGCAATCGTATTCTTCTTGACACACATTGCCTTGTTCTGGTTTGCTTGGAAATACAAGGGAAAACAAGGAAAGTTGGGATTGTACTGGGCACACAACGATACGTTGGAAATGGTATGGATGATCGTTCCTGCTGTTGTAATGACATTCTTAGTAGTAGGTGGATTACAAGCTTGGAACAATATTATGACGGATTTGCCTGAGGATCATGTAAGTGTTTTGATGCCAGAAAATGAAAAAGAATACATTGAGATTGAAGCTACTGGTGCTCAATTCTTGTGGTTCTTGCGTTACCCAGGCCGCGATGGAAAAATCGGTACTAAATACTTTACACAAATCAACAGTGATAATCCTGTAGGACAAATCTGGACAGATGAAAAAAATCTAGATGATTTCATGACAACAGAAATTGTATTACCAGTAAATACCCCTGTACGTGTACGTATTACTGCACGTGATGTATTACACAACTTTTACATTCGTGATATGCGTGTAAAAACAGATGCTGTACCAGGGATGCCTACTTATTTCAACTTTACGCCCACTGTTACTACAGACTCTATGCGTAGACGTTTGAGCAAGCAGCCAGAATGGCAGGTTCCTTCTAGATTGGACGAAACAAAAGAGCGTTGGGAAGTGTTTAATTATGAGTTGGCTTGTGCTGAATTGTGTGGCCGTGGTCACTACAGTATGAAGAACTTAGTGAAGATTGTATCTGAAGAAGAATATTTAGCTTGGGTTGATCAAAGCGAAGGTGGAAAATTAGAGGAAGTAGTAGATACAGCAACAGGAGAAACGGCACTCAATTACCTTCCAGGCTCTCCCAAATCGCAGTACTTTAGCAAGATTAATGGAAAAGGCGGAGAAGAGCCTCTTAAAGATAAAACGGCTGCTTACGAGCGTTTAATTGAGAACAAATTGCGTGTGAATTATCACATGAATAAGGTAGCAAAAGCAAGGCAAGAAGCTGAATATGGCTCTGATATGTACAATAGTGCTAGTGAAGCTGTTGCTAAATTGAAGCCAATCTTGAAAGCTGTACGTACTACTAATGATGTAAAAACATCAGATACTAAGTTGCAGGAAGCAAAAAAAGTTGCAGCAGAATTCAAAGCTGTTCAAGATGCAGAAGCTGCTAAAACAGCAGCAGCTGCTGCACCAAGTGAACCAATCACTGAAAATGAAGTAGAAGATGCTCCAGTAGAGGGATAAAGCTCTACTAGACACTTTAATTATACAAACGACACAGATTTATATTAGTCTTTAACTAATTAAAATAAGCTATCATGGCAGACATTAATATTATAGAAAAGGATTTAGAGCACGATGGGCATCACGATGGTGGTCATGGACATGACGACCACGAGCACCATGGTGATAAGTATCAGTCCTCTTTTGTAGACCGATACATTTTTAGCCAAGATCATAAAACAATTGCCAAGCAATTTTTGATTACTGGTATGCTATGGGCCATTGTTGGTGCAGGTATGTCTATTATTTTCCGTTTGCAATTAGGATACCCTGATGCAGACATGGCTTGGCTTCAACCTCTTTTGGGAGGATGGATTACTATCGACCCAATAAGTGGAGCAGGTAGCATTAGTCCTGATTTTTACTATGCATTGGTAACCATGCACGGTACTATTTTGGTGTTTTTTGTATTAACAGCAGGACTATCAGGTACCTTTAGTAACCTTCTTATTCCGTTACAATTAGGAGCTAGAGATATGGCATCACCATTGATGAACATGTTGTCTTACTGGTTCTTCTTCTTGGCTGGAATGGTACTTTTGATTTCTTTGTTCTTAAACACTGGACCATTTTCTGGTGGTTGGACAGGGTATCCACCATTATCAGCACTACCACAAGCCTCTGATGGGTCTAAAGCTGGAGCTACTCTTTGGGTAATGTCCTTAGTATTCTTTGTAGTTTCTGTTTTATTGGGTGGTATCAATTATATTACTACCATACTAAACATGCGTACCAAAGGAATGCATATGTTTAGAATGCCACTAACAATTTGGGCTTTCTTTATTACAGCAGTATTGGGGCTTTTGTCATTCCCCGTATTGGCTTCAGGTTTCTTCATGTTAACATTTGATCGTGTATTGGATACTTCATTTTTCTTGAATGAGATCTATATTGCAGGTGAAGCATTAGAAACACGAGTAGGAGGTTCTGCTATATTGTACCAACACTTGTTCTGGTTCTTAGGACACCCCGAGGTATACATTATCATTTTACCTGCTATGGGTATTGTATCAGAGGTATTATCTGTACACTGTCGCAAACCAATCTTTGGTTACAAAGCAATGGTGTTCTCTATTTTAGCTATTGGAGTGTTATCGTTCTTGGTATGGGCACACCACATGTATATGTCAGGGATGAACCCATTTATTGCCAATATCTTTGTATTGTTTACCTTGATTATTGCAGTACCATCAGCAGTAAAAGTATTTAACTGGATTGCAACTATATGGGGTGGTAATTTACATGTTAACTCCGCCTCTTTATTCTCTATAGGTTTTGTATCTATGTTTATCTCTGGTGGGTTGACTGGTATTTTCTTAGGAAATGCCGCTATTGACATTCAACAACACGATACCTACTTTGTAGTGGCTCACTTCCATATTGTAATGGGAGTTGCGGCTTTCTTTGGTATGTTTGCAGGAATCTACCATTGGTTCCCACGTTTATATGGACGTTTCATGAATGAAACATTAGGAAAAATTCACTTCTGGGGTACCTTGATCGGGGCTTATGCCATCTTTGGCCCAATGCACTATTTGGGTATGGCTGGTGTACCTCGTCGTTATTACCGTTTTGATACCTTTGATGCCTTTGCTGAATTTACAGGCATGAATCAATTCATTACTATTGCGGCTATTTTGACCTTTGCAGTTCAAATTTTATTTGTAATAAACTTCTTCTATTCTATTTACAGAGGAAGAAAGCAAAAGGAAATGAATCCTTGGAAAGCTACGACATTAGAATGGACTGCTCCTATCAATGCAGGACACGGAAACTGGGAAGGCGAGATACCTTCTGTACATCGTTGGCCTTATGATATGGGTCGCCATGGCAGAGATTTCATTATGCAAACCGAACCTCTTGCTGAAGGCGAGGTAGACGGAGGACATTAGAATTATATTATAAGTACTCAGCGTTTATTGAACTCCTTTTGCAGAATAGCTTTTGAGCTGCTGTGTGAGCCCCAATAAACGCTGAACTTTTATAAAGATCAATAAGTTGGCAACAGCAAATAACACTACTACCAGTATCACAAGGGGAGTTAAAAGTAAAATCAACGACTATAAACTTTTAACGAAGTTTAAACTCTCAATGTTGGTAGTTTTTTCGGCATGTATTACCTTTATGTTAGGAGCTGGGCAGTACTCTTGGGAGGCTTTGCTTATGTTAGCTTTGGGGGGTACTTTTGTAACTGGAGCAGCGAATGCTCTTAACCAAGTTTTGGAAAAAGACTATGATAAGCTGATGCAGCGTACGGCTAATCGTCCACTTCCTAGTGGTCGAATGGAAGTCTCCGAGGCTGTTTTAGTAGCAGGAATCCTGAGTGTAATGGGACTGTTATTATTAGCTACCTTCAATCCAACTACTGCAATGTTGGGTGCATTATCATTGGTTTCGTATTCATTTATATACACACCAATGAAGCGTGTTTCTCCAATAGCTGTATGGATTGGTGCTATACCTGGTGCCTTACCTATGGCAATAGGATGGGTGGCCGCAGGACATAGCTTAGGCGCAGTTGCAATATTTTTGTTTAGTATTCAGTTTTTCTGGCAATTTCCTCATTTTTGGGCAATTGCTTGGGTCGCACATAAAGATTACACGGGGGCAGGTTTTTATTTATTGCCTACCAAAAAACAAGATGGACGGGATAAAAGCACGGCTCTACAAACGGTATTTTATGCTGCAATTTTAGTTCCTATGAGTATTCTGCCCTATACAATGGGCATTTCTGGATGGATCGCATGTAGTGTAATGTTGGTTATGGGGATAATGTATTTATTTTATGCCTTGAATCTTTATCGTCGTTGCAATGACCAAGCTGCAAGAAAATTGATGTTTGCTTCTTTTGCTTATTTGCCAATTGTTTTGATTGCTTTAGTAATTGACAAAATTTAAGAATAATATGCAAATGGTCGCATCTCCAAATAAAATAAAACGCATACACCCTAAGAAATTTGCTTTGTGGACAGGCGTTATAAGTATGCTAATGCTATTTTCAGCATTTACCAGTGCTTATCTTGTACGCAAAGCAGCAGGAGATTGGTTGTATTTTCCAATGACTCCAGAATTTTTTTATAGTACAGCAGTCATTGTTTCTAGTAGCATTGTGCTACATGTGGCATATAAGGCATTTGTACATCGCAACTACAAATTATACCAAGGTCTACTAACATTGGGCTTTTTTATGGGAATTACTTTTGTAGCTTTGCAATACCAAGGTTGGCTCAGTTTGAATGAGATGGGAATCAATATTCAAACCAATCAATCGAGTAGCTTTTTTGTGTTGATTGTAGGCGTACATGCGCTTCACGTATTGGGAGGCATTACGGCTTTGATGATTAGCTGGATTTATGCCCTAAAGAAAAGCACTATGCAATGGTCAGAAAGAGGCCAATTGCGTTTAGAATTAACTTGTACTTATTGGCATGTAGTAGATGTATTATGGATTTATGTTTTCCTATTTATCTATCTACAACAATAGTCACTATAATAACCTATTAATTTATATACCTTTAAAGTCGTAATAATGGCAACTGATACTGTTCATGAGACGGAAGAAATCGCAATGGAAGAACTCTGGGAGGGTGGTGATTCCCCGTTTCGATCGGAGTATGGAAAACTAATGATGTGGTATTTCCTATTGTCTGATGCATTCACTTTCGCTGGATTTTTGATCGCTTATGGTTCTTTGCGTTTTAGTATGAATGCTTGGCCTGTACCTGATCACGTTTTTAGCACGACTCCTTTTGGCGGCGAGCACATGCCGTTGATTTTTGTAACCATCATGACATTTGTTTTGATTGTTAGTTCTGTAACTGTACTACGAGCAGTACAAGAAGGAAAGATGGAAAATTCCAAAGGAGTAGTTAAATGGTTAGTGCTAACCATCATTGGTGGAGGCATTTTCTTAGGCTGTCAAGCTTGGGAATGGACAAATTTAATTGCTGTAGAGGGCGTAACGATTTATAACAATCCTTTTAGTTCTCACCTAGATGAAGGTAAGTATATCACTTTAGCAGAAGCTAAAAAGTTAAATCCTAAGTTGGAAGAGCGCACCATGTCTGTTTCTATTCATACAGACGAAGGACATGGCGAAGAGGAATTGGGGTATTTATATGATCCAATCAAAGAGCAGCGTTATTTTGAGAAATTTGATCACCACTATTTTACCAGACATGGGGCTGATGCTCCCAAAAAAGCAGTAGGTGAAAAATTTGAAGTCGGTGATCCATACTTAATTGCTTACCATGATGGAGAATATTTCCCTGGCGCTTATCAAACAGGTGATGTTGTAGTTGCTGAGGACATGGGACCAACTTCTTTTGGAACATTGTTCTTCTTTATCACAGGTTTCCACGGCTTTCACGTATTCTCTGGATTAGTGATTTTATTAGTAATTGCTTTAGGTGCTTGGTCGGGAGTATACAGAAGACGCAACAATGGCCATATTATGGTAGAAAAAGTTGGTCTGTACTGGCACTTTGTAGATTTAGTTTGGGTATTTGTATTCCTAGCTTTTTATCTACTATAAGAACATTTCATCAAAAAATTACTACAAATAACCTAATAATATTATGGCACACGTAGCAGGATTAAGCGTTGAGGAACAACGAAAATTAGACAAACAGGTTGGTATCAAAGGATTCTGGATTCTTTTGTTCGTAACTTTTGCTGAAGTAGGTATTGCTCTTTTCTTAAAAGACGTATTACCTGGAGCAGTTACACGTTTGTCAATGATTGCTTTGAGTTTATACAAAGCATATTACATTGTAAGTATTTTTATGCACCTTGGAGAAGAAGTAGGAGGTTTTGCTTCTACTATTGTACTTCCTATGTTCTTATTGGTTTGGGGGGTAATTGCTTTCCTATGGGAAGGGGATTATGCTAGAGGCAATCGCAATTATGTAACAGATCCACGTCCAGGCAAAACAATCGAAAAAGAACCCACAGACGCTACTACAATGAATTCGGTTGATAAGATTTCACAAAAAATCAGCTTCTTGTAAGTTTTTGAAGCGATAATAATTTAAAAGTGTTCTAAGTAATTCTTAGAACACTTTTTTTGTATTTAGTAGGTAGTACTTCAAACAAAGATGTGTTACTTTTGTAGTCCAAATGTACAGCGTTATTTCCTGTTGTTTTAACCATTAAAATTATGTCAGAAGAAACGGGGGCAGCCCCTAAGAAAAACTGGATAGGTGCTTTGATCTTTCTTATTTTTGTTGGTGTGCTTCCTATCATGACCGTTGTGTTTTCAAAAACGGGATTGGATAAGTATAAAAACATTCGCAGTGAAATGCGTTACCTCAAAGATTCTACCCGAGTAGATTTTGATGCCTTAACAACGCACCAAAATGCGTTCTTAGGCAATGAAATGATTCGGGGGCAATTAGTTATAGCAGGGTTTTGGACCAAAGAGTGCCAACCCAAAGTAGAGCAATTTATTACCCAAGCAAAAGACTTGCAAGGGCAATTAAGCAAAGACGACCAAGGTAAATTATTATTTGTAGTGCATACAGATGATTTTTCACAGGATAGTACTTGGGCTTTGCAATCTTACCTCAAGGAATGGAAGTTGGATACCAATAGTTGGAAATTTGTAAATGGAAGCGGCAAAAATCGTTATCAGGTTCCGAATGATGTTGGATGTTCTACCATCGCTTTACTCGATGGTCGTGTCAGTCGCAAAGACTCTACAGGCAATTATTTGCAAGGCCCTTTGTTGTGTGATTATTATGACCTAAACGAACAAACAGAAGTAGAAAAAATCTTGCGCCACATGGCGGTCATTATGCCTGCCAAGCAACGTAAAAAAATTGAATACAAACCCGAAGACAAACTATACAAATAACGTTATCAATGCACTAATCTATTGATAATTGTAGATCAAAATTATTATGAACAATACCATTCAAGATATAAACTCACCTACCTACAAAAAATTACGATTAGCCGTTAATGTGATTTCGGTACTTTTGCCTGTACTCGTAGGCATCATGTTCCAATTCAAGTTCCAAGACTTTCAGTGGCCATTTGATGTCTATCTACTTCCATTGGCTAATGCAGTATTGAATGCGGGCTCTGCCGTCTTATTAATTGGAGCATTGGTAGCCATTAAGAATAAGAATGTAGTATTGCATACGCGCATGATTTATGCAGCTATGGTTTTATCCATGTTATTCTTGGTCATATACATTATGTATCACACTACAGCTGGACATACCAAATTTGGGGGCGAAGGGAATATACGCCTAGTGTATTTTATTCTACTGATAACCCATATTGTCACCGCAGCAATCCAAGCACCTTTTGTATTGTATGCCTTTTTGTACGGCTATACAGGGCAGATCGAAAAGCATCAAAAAATTGTGAAAATCAGTTATCCCTTGTGGCTGTATGTATCTATTACAGGAGTAATCTGTTACTTAATGATTTCTCCTTATTATCCTTAATCTTCAAACTGTTTAAGTGATGTTAGCAACAATAAAAAAACAATTACCTAGTATCCTAATCACAGGCTTATTGCTGTTTTTGCTCAGTACTGGCCTAGAGGCACAATGCCCTATGTGCAGAATGTCGGCCGAATCTAACCTCAAAGCAGGGGGGACTGCTGCAGCTGGACTCAACAAAGGAATTATCTATTTGTTGATCGGGCCTTATATTATGGTGAGCACTTTGGCGTTCCTTTGGTGGCGCAATCGTCGTGCCTTCAAAGCTCAAGAACAAGCCGAATCTATTCAGGCTTTGTTGGAGCCACACGATGTAATTGTACGCCGTAGCTTGGAGCAGGTGGGGTAAAAGTAATGGTCTTATGAGACTAAGAGAGGAGCAGTGCCATTTTTTTGGGTGTTGCTCTTTTTTTGTTGGAGTAGGATCGTTTTTATAGGTCTAATTGGAATTGTTGCACAATGGCATGAGCAAAGGCGGAGAACGCTGCACTGGGATGTAAATGTTTTTTTAATCGTTCTTTTTTTCTAGTAATTCCTTCATCAGATAATTTCTCTTCCTGCAAATCTGCTACAAGTTCTAGTATATCTTCTACTGTTTCTGTTCTTCTATCCAAAAGGCCAGCGCGTTCATTCAGTCCCAAATCGTCAATCATTCTGGCTGCTCTTAGATTACCATTTTTAGGTCGGATAAGAGCTCTTTCTAATGCTGGATCATATTCAAAAAGAAAAAAAACATTGGGATTTTCCTCTGCTGGATTGATATAGCAGGCTTGCTGTTTCAAGTCTATTACATCATCTAAGCAAGTTTCCTTTGGTGGGGCATTATTTATTGTTACTATTTGATGAATAGGAAATTTACTGCCTTTGTAATTAACATTGCAACACGCACAAGCAATCAGTAAATTTGTCCATTCAAAGCATAAGGAGGGATATTTTTCTTTGGGTCTGAAATGCTCGATATGAGGCTGTCCCGTATCAGTAATGTGGCCTTCACAATAAGCACATTTGACCGTCTTGAGTTTTTTATTAGTACTATAAACAGGACTGTGCATTTTTCTTAAACTCGCATAAATTTCAGCGTGCTTGTAGTTTTTGACTACCTTATCTCTAGTAGCTTTAAAGGCTTTTTTGTGTGTTTTGTCTGTTTCTTTTTTATAATTTTGGCAAGCTGTAACATAGGTTGCTGTCCACTCTTGTTCTTTTTGTATAAGAATAGTTGGTTTGTTAGGTCTTGTAATGGAGATCATTATTTTTTATTTTGAAACAACCGCTTTATTTTTTCCTTTTTGGTAGAAGAGCCAGCAAGATCCGCCAAGGCAATTTTGACAGTGGGCAATAATTGCTGAATTTCTTCTTCTTGCGCTTTCGTTTTGGTTGCAAGCCCTTTGAGTAAATTGTATCTACGAATAGCAGCCGCAGTTGTTTCAGAAAATGCAGATTCCATGTCAAAAGCCGAACTTCTGAGAATCCTATCCACATTCCAAGCATAAATATCCTCAATCTGCTCTATCTGTGTTTTGCCCTTTTTGTCCAATTCCAACTGATACGTAACTGCATCCTTGCCCGCGCCTGCGGCAATCAAAGGGCTGTGTGTGGTCACAATAAATTGCAAATTGGGAAACATGCGTTGCAAGTCGCCTGCAATTTGGCGTTGCCACTTGGGATGCAAATGAATGGCCAATTCATCAATAAGCACCACGCCCGTTTCGTGCAGTGGGTTGTCGCTGTTGGGATAGCAGTGCATCAGTCGCCACAACAAATCACCAATCAATGCAATGATGCTTCGGTAGCCATCAGATAAAGTACTGGCACTGACTTTATGGCCGTTGACCATATACCAAATACCTTTGGGATCAACCGAGTGGAAAGTAGTACCCTGTGGCAATAGATGGTTTAGAGTTTCAATGGCTAGGTTATAATGCTGTGCTGTTTTTTCTGCCAAACCATTTTTGAGCCGTTCATAATCCAAGGTAATTAACCATTGGTGAAAACCACTCAAGGCTTCGGACTCTTTGAATAAGGTAAGAAAGTTATTTCTTTTGTTGGGTTCTACGAGTTCTGGAGTGGACAAAGTGGGCTTCTTGGAAATGTGGCGGAATGCGCCGTAGCCTGCTGCGAAAAAACTATTTTTTCGTTTAAAAGGATTGAAAGCAGAAAGGGAAAATCCATAACTTGTAAATTTAACGGGCGTAAAGTCTTTTTGATATTGAATAACTTGTAGTACTCGACTTGAAGGTATTTGTTGTAAAGTGGATTGAATTGTATAGTCTTTGTCAGCTCTTACAGACTCTTGATCTACAGCATCTAATTGAACATAGGTTTGAACGGGAAAGTAAATTTTTTTTTGATACTCGTTAGGATCTTGTTTTAATTTTAAAGTTTCCTCAAATTCCATGAGTCCAATAGGACTATCAACGCCCAACGTCAACCCCAAAGCCTGCAAAATCGTCGTTTTCCCTGTGCCATTATCACCCAGCAGTGTCACCCATTTATAGCGTTCCTCATCAGTGCCCAAATCAATAGACAACTGTTCGATACACTTTACCTGGTTCAACTCTATCTTTCGTACCCACATAAGTTTTATTTTTCTAAGCCTCTTTGGACTTCTTGTTATGCTGGTCGTATAGCTCAATCATACTTAAGGCATTGCCTAGATGCGCTTTGATTTTGTCATAACCAATAACATTTCCAATACTTGCTAGTTTTAAGACATGTTCTTGCATATCTTGTACGAGCAAATTTTCTATTTCTGCTTGTATGATTTTGACCTCATCCGTTTGTTGGACAATGATTGTCTTCTTATACAATTCCAGTAAATCCTTATTCATATTATTTTAGTGTTATTGGGAAACAGTTGTTGACAAAGCCCTATTCAAGCTACAAAATAAGCAATCCTACTGACTTCTAATCCATCGCCAGTACTTTTTGGCATTATTGATATGCGCGCGATGGGTTTTGGCAAACGCATGTTGATTGGGGGCTTCGCCCTCGGCAGGAGGTTTGGCACAGAAAAACATATATTGATGCTCCTCCGCATTGAGAACCGCATCTATGGAGTTGATCGAAGGCATATAGATAGGGCCAGGAGGCAATCCCTCATACAAATAAGTATTGTAAGGCGAGTCTGTTTCTAGATGCTTATTGAGTACGCGTTTGAGGGTGAAATCACCTACAGCAAACACTACCGTAGGATCCGCTTCCAGTTTCCAATTTTTTCGTAAGCGATTGAGATAAACCCCTGCAATCTTGGGGCGTTCGGGTTTGTACTGGCTTTCGGATTCTACAATAGAAGCCAAGATAGAAACTTCAATTGCTGTTTTTTCTAATACTTGTGCTTGTTGTAGGCGTTCTTCGGTCCAGAATTTTTTATACTCGGCCAACATCTTTTCCCAGAATTGTTCGGCCGTAGTATTCCAATAAAACTCATACGTATTCGGAATAAAAACCACCATGACATCATCTGGAGTAAATCCCTCAGTCGCTAGAAATTCCTTATCATTAAACAATTGAATCAGCGATAAAGAATCGGCTTGAATGCCTTTGGCGACTACAGCAGCTAGTGCTTCCTTGGTACGTAGATTCTGAAAGGTAACATTCACGGTCATTCGTTTGCCCCGCAGTTTTTGGAGCAATGCCCGATTGCTCTTGACGGTATTTGGCATACGGTAACGGCCCGCTTTGGGCGTATAGCTCATTTGCTGTGCCGTGAAGATAAAGCTTTCTTTGTCCTTTATAATACCTTGATAGTAGAGTTGCTCTGCCAAATCAGCATTGCCACTGATGGTAGATGGAATATCAATCCACTGGCTCTCAGTAATAGTTACATTCTCACCAAAAACCATCTGGTACAAATAAAAAGCAACAGCTCCGCCCGATAAGAGTAAAAAAATGACGACTAGGAACAACCCTTTGATCCAAGAACGCGAAGAAGAAGAAGAATCAACAGACATAATTAAACAACATTAAAAAAGAAAAAAGGCTAACGATTAGTACTGCTCTTTCTCATTGGGAAAGTCACGGGATTTTACATCACTGATATAGGCTTCTGTAGCTCCCTGAATAGCATCAAATAACTCTACGTAACGGCGTAAGAAACGGGGTTGGAAATCCTTGGTAATACCCAGCATATCGTGTGTCACCAATACTTGACCATCTACATGAGGGCCTGCACCAATTCCAATAACAGGGATGGTGAGCATTTCTGCTACCTTTTTGCCCAAATCAGCAGGTATCTTTTCCAAGATGAGTGCAAAACAACCCAACTCCTCCAATAGTTTGGCATCCTCTAATAATTGTGCCGCTTCGGCTTCGGCCTTGGCGCGAACACTGTAGGTACCAAATTTGTAAATAGATTGAGGGGTTAAACCCAAGTGTCCCATCACGGGTACACCAGCAGACAGAATCCTAGAAATAGATTCTTGAATTTCAACGCCACCCTCCATTTTTACAGCATGTGCGCCCGACTCTTTCATAATTCGAATAGTAGAAGCTAGTGCTTCTTTAGAATTACCTTGATAAGAACCAAAAGGCAAATCTACTACTACAAAAGCGCGATTTACGGCTCTAATGACTGACTGAGCATGATAAATCATCTGATCTAACGTAATAGGCAGGGTCGTTTCATGGCCTGCCATTACATTGGAAGCAGAGTCGCCCACTAACAAAATATCAATTCCTGCCGCATCGAGAATACGTGTCATTGAATAATCATAGGCAGTCAACATGGCAATTTTTTCGCCTCGTTGTTTCATAGCATGTAAGACATGGGTAGTTATTTTTTTGGTAGGTTTACTGTGAACAGACATAGCTGATAGTCGTTAAAAATGAATAAGAAAACAGTATTCAAAAAGAACCTGTTAAGATGATGGATGATTTGGTATGTTTCCCTCAAGTGGTGTTACCTGATGGGCTTTAGAGCGTTGTAAAGATGGCAATTTATTGTTGCTCTAACAAATAATTGAATAAGAGAAGAAAGCTCTTTTGTGGGTAGGAAATATCAAAAAAATACTGAAATTGACTAAAAAAGTAGCTTTTGATAGAATGTTATAAGCAAAACTTAAAAGATATTCCTTAGTTTGTGAACGGTTTTTGTGCTAATTGAGTAAGCTAGTATTTTCTAAGGTTAGAATATAAATTGATACCCCAAAAAGAACACAAACTTACTGTCCCCACCAAAGTTAGCCCCACCATTCTTATCTATTTAAAAAAGAAGAAAAAACGTATGAACAAGAAACTCACAATGATGATTCTTTCATCTTGGTTGTTGTTAGCCCTCAATAGTTGCTCCAATGAGGTGGATGTTATTGGAGTATGGAAAGACATCCCTGTTGTATATGCTGTTATGGAACGGTTGGATACAGCACACTATATTCGAATAGAGCGCGCCTATCTGCCGCCCAATCAGAGTGCTTTGGATGTTGCCAAAAATGTAGATTCTCTTTATTTTGATCCTAATGAATTCGATGTAGATATACAGATGTTGCGATCCAATGGAGACACTTTGCCTTGGCGTTTTCCGATTACAAGGGTTGATTTGAGAGATGAAGGCTTGGTTAGAGAAGATGGTATTTTCCAAAATCAACCAGCTTATGCCTACAAAACAAGAGATTGGACGGATTCGGATATATTGTTAACATTGCACCATCGAAAGACGGGGAATACCTTTTATGCCCAAACAGAGACTGTACGAAGCGATCGCTCCTTGCTGACGCTAACACCAACTTATTCCCGAAGCCCCTCTAGACCATTTGCATGGCGAGGTATTGACCCTAGTGGGGATGGGGTATATAATCTTATTACCGTAGAAGTATTGACGAGTTTTGCTTCTATTTATGATTACAAATTTCGGTTTCATTATGACGAATATGAAGTGGATGCACAAGGGCTAGAAATTCCTGGCACCCGAAAAGATACCTCTATAGTATGGAGAGCAGTCAGCGATTTTATTCCTACTAATAACGGCATTAATAAACGCACAATTAATGGCGAGGCGTTTTACCAATTTTTGGGACAGAATTTGAGTGATGTTACAGGAACCAATGTAAGGCGTTGCGCAGGAGGATTGGAAGTATTTGTAGTAGGTGCAGGGGCGAGTCTTAGAGATTATGTATTGGCACGCAAGGCCAACGAAGGGTTTGTCGGAGGGCTTTATCCAGCCGAGCCTTATTCTAATATCACCAATGGCTTGGGCTTTTTTGCAACTTCGGATGTGTTGGAGCGCAAAGACAGAGCTTCTGATCCGAGAATCATGGATATGTCACCATTGTCCTATGAACATTTATCAACAGGAGAATTTACCAATATGTTGGGTTTTGAATCGAGCACGCCCTGTTTGTAGGAATAAATAATACGTAGATAGCTCAACAAAAGAACTATCAGCAACATAAATACAATGCCACGGCAGCCAATTGGGCTGCCGTGGCATTGTTGATACAAGGCAGACACTAGACATTTTGACACTAAACTACTGCTGTTTATGACAATATGTACACGATAAAAAGACTGAAGTGTCAATTTTTCCTCTTTTAAGCACTGTCGTTGGGCTGGTATGGCTATTGTCTATACTTGGACAAACAACAACAATTAAAACACTTGTTGTTGGAGCATCAACCAAACTCAAAATAAAAGAGATAATTACTTAAAACACTTAATAAGATATAATCATGAGCAAAATCATTGGTATAGACTTAGGAACCACCAACTCGTGTGTAGCTGTAATGGAGGGGAACGAGCCAGTGGTCATTACGAATAATGAAGGAAAAAGAACAACTCCTTCAATTATTGGATTTTTGGACAATGGAGAGCGTAAGATTGGAGATCCTGCTAAACGCCAAGCGATTACCAACCCTCAACGTACTATTATGTCTATCAAACGCTTTATGGGGGTTCGATATGGCGAAGTTGAAGGCGAAGCTAAACAAATGCCTTATGAAGTAAAAAAAGGCAACAACGATACTGTGCGTGTTAATATTGATGACAGAGAATACACGCCACAAGAAATTTCTGCTATGGTTTTGCAGAAAATGAAAAGAATTGCAGAAGACTACTTGGGGCAAGAAGTAACAGAGGCTGTAGTAACAGTACCTGCTTATTTTAACGATTCTCAGCGTCAAGCTACTAAAGAAGCTGGTGAAATTGCTGGTCTAAAAGTTCGTCGTATCATCAATGAGCCTACTGCTGCTGCTTTGGCTTATGGTATGGACAAAGGTGACAAAGACATGAAAATCGTTGTATACGATTTGGGTGGCGGTACTTTTGATGTTTCGATCCTAGAATTGGGTGGAGGAGTATTTGAAGTAAAATCAACCAATGGTGATACACACTTGGGAGGAGATGACTTTGACCGTGTAATCATGGAGTGGTTATTGGCAGAGTTCAAAGAACAAGAAGGAGAAGATATTTCTCAAAATGCAGAAGCACTACAACGTTTGAAAGATGCTGCTGAAAAAGCGAAGATTGAATTGTCTTCTTCTAACAGCACAGACATCAACTTGCCTTATATCTCTTTTGGTCCCTCAGGTGCTAAACACTTGGTGCGTTCCTTGACACGCTCCAAATTTGAGCAATTGGTAGATAGTCTAGTAAAACGTACTATTGAGCCTTGTAAGCAAGCATTGAGTGATGCAGGTATGTCTTTGTCAGAAATTGACGAAGTAATTATGGTAGGTGGATCTACTCGTATCCCTGCTATCCAAGAAGCAGTAGAAAAATACTTCAACAAAAAACCAAACAGAAGTGTAAACCCTGATGAGGTGGTTGCTTTAGGTGCAGCTATCCAAGGTGGTGTACTAACGGGTGATGTTAAAGATGTTTTATTGCTAGACGTAACACCATTATCATTGGGTATCGAAACAATGGGTGGTGTATTTACCAAAGTAATCGAAGCCAATACTACGATTCCTTCTAGTAAATCACAAGTATTCTCTACGGCACAAGACAACCAACCTTCTGTAGAAATCAATGTCTTACAAGGAGAGCGTCCAATGGCTACCCAAAACCGTTCTATCGGACGTTTCAATTTAGATGGCATTCCTCCGATGCGTCGTGGAGAAGCACAAATCGAAGTAACGTTTGATATTGATGCGAATGGTATTCTAAAAGTATCTGCCAAAGAGAATAGAACTGGTAAAGAGCAATCCATTAGAATTGAAGCTTCTACTGGTTTGACTGATGATGAAATTCAACGCATGAAAAATGAAGCAGAGGCGAATGCTGAAGCGGATAAAAAAGCACGCGAAACGGTTGATAAAATCAACGAGGCAGATTCTGTGATTTTCCAAACAGAAAAGCAGTTGAAAGAGTATGCAGACAAAATTCCTGCTGAGGCCAAATCTAGTATCGAAGATGCTCTAGCTAAATTGAAAGAAGCACACCAGCGTCAAGATTTAGATGCCATCAATCGCGAAATGGAAGCAGTAAATACTGCTTGGGCGGCTGTTACTCAAAACATGGATCCTAATGCACAAGCTCAACAGCCACAACAAGAACCAACAGGAGCGGCTGATCAGGGCGCAAGCGATAAGGGAGAAGATGTAACGGATGTAGAATTTGAGGAAGTAGATAGCGATCAGAATTCTTAAGAAAGGAATTATCCTATAATAATTGGCACGGCTGCTCCTATAGAGTGGTCGTGCTTTGTTTGTACACCATAAAGCCTAAATTTTTCATAAGGAATAGTTTAACCTGCTAATTGAAAGATTAAAAACTGTTTTTTAAGGAACTTTTTACAAAAAAATAAACATTCCTCAAAAAAAATCTTATCTTTGCCAACGCTTTATAAACAAGACTAGAGAAACTAGCGCTATAAATATATATTGTAATGAATGATTTAATGAACTTCGTAGAGCAACAAACTGCTCGCGATATTACTGAAATAGACTTTTTCAAGCCAGGTGATACTGTCGCTGTTAGTTATAAAATTATTGAGGGAAGCAAAGAGCGTGTTCAGATTTTCCGTGGAGATGTAATCCAAGTAAAAGGACATGGTGTTTCTAAGACATTTACGGTACGCAAAATTTCTCATGGCGTAGGAGTAGAGCGTGTATTTCCACTCAACTCTCCTGCTATTGCTTCTGTTAAGAACTTGAAGAAAGGTGATGTACGTCGTGCACGTTTGTATTACTTACGTAACTTGACTGGTAAATCTGCTCGTATCCGCGAAAAGCAATTTACTAAAAAATTGGATGAGAGCCTAAAAGGTAAATCTCGTCGTTATACTTGGAACTGGGAAGATAAAGTACACAAATAGACAACATACCAACGCTACATATTTCTAGCTTTTACGATATGAAAAGCCATCTTTATTTAAAAATAAAGATGGCTTTTTTATTGTGGACTCTTAAGTAATATTGAACAACTCCAAAAAATCCTTTTTTCCACGTGCTGTTAGGTAAGGAAATAATTGGGCAAAAATAGCTTGATTGTACGCGCCTATAAGGTCAGGGCTTAATGTTTGCGCTTTGGTAAAAGCAGAAGAAAGCCAAAAATCACCCAAAATTTGACTTCTTGTATAAAAATGCGCATACTCTTGAGGAAATGCTTCTTCGCGCATAATACCCGCAGCTGTCCAATATTCAAATAACCTCAAAAATTGTTGGCGGCGCAATTGTGTAAGTTGCTGATAATGGGTCTGAATACTTGGTTGTTGACGCATAATGTGTACAAAATCTAACATAAAAAAACGATAAGCATAAAACTGACGCATCGTCAATGCACTAGCTTCTAATAATTGAGGTAAGCTAGGAGGTTGTTGTGCCGCCTCTGCCACAAGTACACTCATTTTGTCCACCAATTCCAAATACAAAGCCTCTACCAACTCCTCTCTCTTTTTGAAATAATAGTTCAGGTTCCCCTGACTAATGCCTGTAACCTTTGCTATTTGACGCAAACTAACACTAGCTATTCCTTCTTGATTGAACAATTGAAGGGCGGCATCTAATATGCGTTGTCTAGTATTGGTATTATTTCTACTCCCTTTTTTCATTTTTATTATTAGTAAACTTGACCTAAAGTTATTTTATTAGTAAATTTGACCTAAAGTTAAAAATAATAGTATGTTTTTTTACAATGGAGTTAATTTTATAGTGTTGTGTTTTTTGGGGGGATTACATGTCTATTGGGCTTTGGGTGGCCAATGGGCATTGAAAGGTGTAGTGCCTCAAACAAAGGAGAATGTAGGAACTTTTCAACCGAATTTTAGAGCGACTATACTGGTAGCCATGTTGTTATTTGCAGGTGCTTTGTTGCATCTGGAGCATTGGAAGGTAGTCTCTGATTTCTATCGGCAAATAGGACTAATTGTCATGGGCTGTTTATTTCTGATACGTATGATAGGTGATTTTAATTATGTAGGGATTTTTAAAAAACAACGGGATAACCTTTTTGCTCGAAGAGATACTTTGTATTACAATCCTTTGTGTGCTGTAATAGGAATAAATGCTCTGGCAGCTTCGGGGATCTTCTTTTAGTAAACTCTTAAATAAATTAGACCATGAAAGTAACAATTATTGGTGCAGGAATCGGAGGATTGACTTTAGCCTTGGCCTTAGAAAAACAAGGAATTGAAGCAGAAATTTTTGAAGCAACTCCTGCTTTTAAAGCGGTAGGGGCAGGGATTGTGTTGGCTATAAATGCCATGCAAATCTACCAACGCTTGGAACTGGTAGAGGCTTTACAAGCACAAGGAAATGCTATAGAGTCTATGCATATCACCAATCCACAATTAAAGCCTTATTCTAGTAGTACCTTATTGCCTTCCGAAAAAAAGTTTGGAGTCGGATGTCTGACGATTCATCGTGCAGCATTGCATGAAGTATTGCGTGCTGGACTAAAAAAGACTACTATCCACTTGGGGAAACGATTGCTGCATTGCCAAAATGAGGGGAATAGCTACCAGTTGGAGTGGACAGACGGCACACACACTACCGCAAATATATTGGTAGGGGCAGATGGTATTCATTCACAAGTACGGGCTGCATTGTTTCCCGCTACAGAAGAACGTTTTGCCAAAGAGTGGTGCTGGCGAGGTGTTTGCGAATATGATATCGAAAGTATTGATACCAATGCTGTACACGAAGCTTGGGGCAGAGGATGTCGATTTGGGATTGTACCCTTAAAAGATAAGCAAGTGTATTGGTTTGCTTGTGCTAATGTGACAGAACAAAAGGCCAAAGCAATAGACCAACATGGCCTCCAAGCTATTTTTGAACCTTTTCATTCGGTCATCAATCAATTGATTGCCCACACGCCCGATCATTATTTCTTGCTCAACCAGCTTAGTGATTTGCCCAGCAATAAACAATGGCACCACGAAAATTGTTGTTTAATAGGTGATGCGGCACATGCTACGACACCCAACATGGGACAAGGGGCCAATCAGGCCATTGAAAGTGCTTGGGTATTGGCTGAACAATTGGCAAAACATCAGAAGGTGTCTAATGCTTTTGATGCCTATCAGACTATACGTCAAGGAAAAGCGCAAAAAATTATACAGACAAGTTGGCAAATTGGCAGATTAGCGCAAGTAGAAAATCCTATTTTAATGGGCATAAGAAAAGCAATATTGGGACTAACCCCTATGAGTATTACACAACAGCAAATGGAACAAGTCTACAAATTGGGTTACTAGATGTTAGTAGGATGTTAAGGAGTGGTAAAGGTGAATCTTTGTGTAATAGGATTACGTACATTTATTATAGGGTAAAAAATTAGAAACAACTAAAAACTAAAAAATCTGTTACATACAACAATAAAATTACCTTAAATTAAGTACCTTGTATATTAAATGATTACCTACATTAAGGTATTATTGTTTGAAAAATAAGTTGATAATATTTAGATAATTCTAAACAATTAGAATACCATCTAACATTTATACCATAACATCTATCTAATTGTCCTAGTATTGTTTTAGGACATTAAATCTAATACTAATGTCAAGAGTTCTCGATCCCAATTTTACCAAATATAAGTTCAGAGATCTCAAAGTATACTGTTCTACAGAGTGGCTAGCCGATAACAAGAAAAAATACCGTCAAGTATTTGATCGACACGAGGCTACCTATGTTTATGCAGAACTGTCTTTTTACAATAAGCTTTTTGATGATGAGGACTGGAATGTTCAAATCAACCTTAAATGTTATTCGCTTAAGAAGGGACGCAAAGAGTTGTGCGATCTCAACTTTGATCGAAAGGTTAGTAAGTACGATAACATTGTGTACATTCGAGAAGGATGGGGAAATAAAAAAATTGGAGCTTTTTGGAAAAAAGGAACGTACTATTGGGAGGCTTACATTGATGGTCAAAAAGTAGCTACAAAGTATTTTTATATAGAAGAGAGCAAAGAGAAACATACTGACCCCAATGCTTATGTCCAGATCAAATCTCTGCGACTCTATGAAGGGCCTTATGATGATAAGCCCAAAGAAGACCGGACTTACTACACTAAATTCTCTAAGGAAGAAACCAGATATGTCTATGTAGAACTCAATCTCCAAAATCTCTTAGTTGATAAAAGTTGGTATTGTGAGTTATTTGTGAAGTTCTACAATGGAAGCCGCCAACTCAAGGGGCAAACTATGAAATTGCATCATGTAGACAAAGACGATGCGACCTTGGAGTTGAGTATGCACTGGGGTTCTAATATCAAAGGGTCTTGGACCGAAGATAAATACACGGCAGAAATTATCTTTATGGATAAATTGCTGGCGGTAATTCCCTTTGAGGTAACTTCTAAATTTGAAGAAGGGGTAGCTGGTGCTGTATTGCCCAATCAATATCAACCTGTTATCTTAAACGAAGATAAGGCAGAGCATACCAATTTTGATGAAGTAATGGCTAAGTTAGACGAACTAATTGGGCTACAAGATATTAAGCGTCAAGTGCGTGACCATGCCAGTTATTTACAATTTTTGCAATTGCGCCGCGACAAAGGATTTGAAGAAGACGAAGAGATTAATATTCACTCTGTTTTTATTGGTAATCCAGGAACAGGCAAAACTACGGTTGCTCAAATGATGGGTAAGCTCTACAAGAGTATGGGCTTGCTTTCCAAAGGCCATGTACATGAGGTTGATCGTGTAGATTTGGTAGGAGAGTATATTGGGCAAACTGCACCTAAGGTTAAGGAAGCTATTAACAAGGCACGTGGAGGAGTGTTGTTCATAGATGAAGCATACTCTCTAGCACGCTCCAATGACGATACCAAGGACTTTGGGAGAGAGGTGGTCGAAATTTTGGTCAAGGAAATGTCTAATGGCAAAGGAGATATGGCTGTTATAGTAGCAGGATACCCCAAGGAAATGGAGCATTTTATGAATTCCAACCCTGGCCTCAAGTCTCGTTTTAAACTGAATTTTACCTTTACTGATTATCTACCAAAAGAATTATCGGGAATTTCTCAGTATGCTTGTGACAAGAAAAATATCGTCTTGGGCGAATCCTCTAAAAAAATGATTGATGAAATCATTATTGAGGCTTATCGAAATAGAGATCGAGCATTTGGTAATGCACGGTTTGTTTATGACTTGGTTGATCAGGCCAAAATTGCATTGGGGCTACGTATTATGGAAGATGAAGACCCTCAGAAATTTGATAAAACTGCCTTGGAAACGGTATTGCCTGTTGATGTAGAGAAAATTGAAATTGAAAGCCCAAAACGTATTCCTAATTTGCCTGTTGATGAGAAACTACTTGAAATAGCTATGAAGGAACTCGATCATATGATTGGGATCAACAATATCAAGAAAGAGATCAATGAAATGGTGCGATTGGTACGTTTTTACAGAGAAAGCAATAGAGATGTACTGAATAAATTCTACTTACATACGGTATTTGTAGGTAATCCCGGAACTGGTAAAACTACTGTAGCACGGATTCTTACCAAAATTTACAAAGCTTTGGGAGTACTGGAGCGTGGACACATGGTAGAGACAGATCGACAGGGATTGGTAGCTGGATATGTAGGACAAACAGCCATTAAAACAGCGGAACGTATTGATGAAGCTATGGGAGGGGTGTTGTTTATTGATGAAGCTTATGCCCTTACCAGCAGTGGCAGTGGCAATTTGGCGGGAGGTTCTGATTTTGGAAATGAAGCCATACAAACCATTCTTAAACGAATGGAAGACAATCGAGGTGAATTCTTCATTTTTGCTGCGGGGTATCCCGATAATATGGAAGGGTTCCTAAAAGCCAACCCAGGCTTGCGCTCGCGTTTTGATAAGGTATTGAAGTTTGAAGATTATGAAAGTAGCTCCTTGTATCAAATTGCCTTGCAAATGCTAGAAGAAGAAAAGCTAGAGGCGAACGAAGAAGCCAAAGCACACCTCACCAATTATTTGGATTTCTTATACAAATACAGAGACAAATACTTTGGTAATGCTCGAACTGTACGCACGATTATTAATGAAATTGTGAAAAACCAGAGCTTGCGCTTGGCATCTATTCCAGTAGAAGAACGCGACCCCAATATTGTCAATATTATTATTTATGAAGATGTGGCCAATCTGAAATTGACCAATGATGATGACATCTTTAATAAAAAATCTATTGGGTTCAAAAAACAGGTCAACCCTGTCAAGCAAATAAACGCTGCGCTCAGTAAACCAAGCAAGTAACTTGCTAAACAACAGTATAACTTAATAAAGCAGCCTTTCTCTTGGATGGAGAAAGGCTGTTGTTGTTTGTAAGTTTACAATTGCTCTTGTACATGAAAAATCCCCCTCATCTAACTGCCGAGATGAGGGAGATAATAGTAGTTTGTGTAAACTATTGAAAGCCTAGTTTTTTTCCATAAACAACTGATCCATGTATTCTTCGTACCCCTTATTGAGTATGTCTAACGTTCCAAATAACTGGCTAGATACCTCCAGCATTTCCTCAATGTTTTCTTGTTTTGGATTCGTCAAGTAGGTTTCTAGCGTTTTCCATTGTTTTTGAGCGGCATTCAAGGTTTTCTTAATAGCTTTGGATTGGAGTGGAGAGTCTAGTAGGACTTGGTTGTTGGTTTGGTATTTGCCGATAATATCTTGCATACGACTTTGAGACAATTGAGCATCTAAGTTGAGTGCATTCATCATACAATAAATGGCTAGACGCTGGGTGTAAGCACGTTGCAAGCCCGCCAAATGCAATTGATGTGCAATATTACTTTGGGCAGGAACAGGTAATCCATTGTCTTGCACAAAAAACTCTTTATAATCGGGAATAGTCTTGGCATAATTCTGAATTTCTTGACTCACCTGATCGCAGGTAGCCATCATAATATGAGCACGCTCCAATACTTTGATAATACTCAATTCGTCAATGTTATCCCACTGTGTTACCAATTTTCGGTAGTTTTTCCACATCGTCTTAACCACCCCTACTGCTTCTTTGAACGATTCAGTAGCGTTGGCAGAGCGCGTCATAGAGAGCATTTGTTCTTCAAATAGATCAATGCTACTCATCAATTCACGGCGATATTTGTTGGTATAAGCGTGTCCTTGAGAGGAGGCCACATAGGATTTGGCAATACGCTGAATGAGCATGTTTTGATAAGAAGAAGTATTGATAGCATTACTAATAGACAGTTTTGAACCCAATTCTTCGTACAACAAAGCAATATCATCTGCATTGGTAAATAAGCCATCGGCCAAATCCATCATGTTTTTAATTTGACTCTTATCTTTTCCAAAAGAACCCAACTCAATGGACAGTTGCTTCCAATTAGAAGACATTATTTTGAGTTTTTGTTTGATGGAAGTAGAGTTGAGGGTACTATTCATAGAATAATCCAGTGATGCTTGATATTGAGCAATAGATTCTGACAATTTACGGTTAGAAACATTGCTTTCAATTTGTTGTTTGGCAGCCAAATAATAGAGCATAATGCGCTGGGTTAGCATACGTTGAATACCAGCATTTTTCATTAATAGAATCATATCCTGCATTTCTGGAGTAGCCAAACTTTCCATATGCAAGGTGTGTGCGTAGGCCAAGTAGGACTGAAACAAATCGTTAGAATTCTCCAGTATTTGTTCTGACAAGGCCAGAAGTTTGGTTGCACCTTCGTCATTAATAGACCAATTTGCCACTGCTTTGTAGGCTTTCCAGAGTTCTTTCATACGCTGGATATCTTGCTTCGTGCTGTTGGTAGGGGTATACCATTTGAGTTGATCCAGTTGAGATTGAAATTGCTCAATAGCCGCATCTCTTTCTTGGTAAAACTTGGGTTCGTAAGGATTATCATTGAGTGCCAAGTATACTTTTGCAATACGTTGTGTGAGTGCCTGTTGGCGAACAGCCATGTTAATGGCTTGGCGAATGGATAAATCCTTATCATCTACTGCTTGTAGTTGGAAACTACTCAGTAAAAGAAGGGTCAGTAATGTAAAAACTATACGCATTATTATTTAATTGTTGATGATGAGATAGAGTTTCTTAACTAGTTTTAGTTTGGTTGAGAGGGGTCTTCTAGTTCCAACTGTGTTAATAGCTGTTCTAGTTTTTGTTGATAATTCTCATCCAAAACTTGATCTAAAGGACGTTGATAGGTGTCAGATAGCGCAATGTATTGGCGCATACACTCTTCTTGGTGATCCAATTCTTCGGCGATATCTTTTAGAAGCAATTGGCTATAAATGGCTTTTTCTTCTAGTTGTTGCTCGCCTTGCAGATGGGCTAATTTTTCTTGATGACTATTAATTTTACCTAGTTGTCCTTGTTGTTCGGTTATGCCTGATAAGCGCGCCAAATTCTCTTGATGAGAATACAGCAATTGCTTGAAAATATCTTGTTGTGTGCCCAATAAATCAATATGCTGTTGGTATTGTTCAGCCAATTGGCGGGTGCGTTCCAAAATATCAGGGGCTATGTTTTTATAAATATCTTTGGTGTAATAAAAGTGTTGTTCCTTACTAATAGGGTTATGGTATTTGAAGAAGAAATCTTTGTTCTTAATCTCCATGTAGGATACTTTGCCAATATCCTTAATCAAATCCAACTGCTGCCTACAAGCTGTATCAATTTCTTGTTCACACTGCTTGAGTTGACGCTCACAATCGTATATAGAATCACGCAATTTTTTCTCTAGGGGAACCTGTTGGGCTTTCCAGGTATCTTCCAATTCCTCTTCTTCCAAAACAGCCTCTTTTTGATTTTTGTTTTGAGTTAGTAAAGCCACAAAACCTACAGAAAATAAAGTGCCTAAGACACAGCCAATAATAATTTCCATCTTAAAAAACTATTGTCGAAAATACACAAATAGTGTATGGTAATTTACAAATTTTGCCCTGTTGTTATGAAGTTGTTTAAAAATAGAGTTGTGTTGAACCGAGGCTCTGCCGAGCTTATAAGCAACGCACACTAACTCACGTAAGTAAAAGCCTAGCATATTTGGTTCATAGCAACACTATGGCACTAATTTTTAACCACAAGTAGAGCAAAATCAGCTTTAGTGCGAAGGCTGCTTATTAGCTCACTTCGTTCGGTTCATTAGCGACATTAGGCTAACCGAGCAACACGAGTTAATTTTAATAAATTAAAACAACTTCTATATCAAATTTTGAAGCACCAAGGTAATGCCAACCCCTATATAGGTGCCTATAATGAGTCCAATTACTGCCAAGGCCATCCCTGGAGCCAAGAGCGAACGATCATCTAGTGCTTCGCATACAGCCCCAATAAATGGAGGGCCCATAATACAGGCGGTAGCTGTTATAATAAAGGTGTGGACATCTATATGAAATACACGTGCCAATAATAAGTGAAACAGCAATAAGAACGCCAATAATGCTCCATTAAACGATAAATAATAACCTCCTGTTTCAATTAAGCTCGAAAAATCGACCAAATAACCAATAGCTAAGGCAAATACAAGCATCAAGTATTGGGCAAAATCATAAACGCCTGCCAAATTGCGTATCTGTGGCCAATAAGAAAGTACTAAACTCAATGTAGTTAATACCAACATAACCACTAATTCGTTCAATTGATTCATTGGATTGGGAAATAAGGACGCAATGCCAACCGAAAAAATAATACAGCTAATAGCTGCTACAACCGCTTGCAGAATAGGTTTTATAGATTCCCATGACCACGAAAAATTATTAGAAACGGTAGCTGTTGGCATAGACTCCTCTTGTTCAATACTTGATGCAGGCAAAAACAAGCCATAAAACCTCTTGGCAGCACTTACCAAAAAGAGAAAATAAATCCCCGAACAAAAACTATCGGTAGCAATCAAAATACCCGATAAATCATCAGGAGCCTTTAGCGCGTAGAGCACTGCGGCCATATTGGGGGTGCCTCCAATATACACGGCTGATAAAGCCCCCGCTGTAATGGGCAATTCTGCTAAATCAGAAAATAGAAAAACACTACTTATTGTTGCCAATACCACCGCCAATAAACAGAGCACAAATGCACCAACAAAGGATTTGATTTGTTGCCGAAACAAACTCAGATTGCTCGTCATCAAAAACAATGGAATAGCCAACAGCACAGAGCCTATTAGAGCGGTATTGACCAATTCCTTGCACTGTTTCTGAATGACATCAGAGCCGCTCCACCAATGCGCCGTATTGCCCAATGCAAACCCTGCCACAAAGCAAGCCAAAACAGGACTCCACCATGACCAACGTTGTTCTAGGCGAGCAAGCGGATAGGGGCCTAGCAAAACAAATACTAAAAGTAAGGCAAGTAGTAGGTAAGTCATGGGTAGTGGGGTTGCTGAATGAATAGAATCTTTATTAAAGATACAGTTTACTTTTTATTCTTGGTAATTGTAGCATTTGGTACTTATCGCACTGAAGGAATTATGAAGTATTACAAGACTATTTTGGGAAAACGGCCATCTTCACACTTCAAAATTGAAAAAAATAATAAAACGGGAAAAATTGCCTACTTCACAGGAAAAGTAGCCTAACTATTCCCTTGTATACTGCCCTATATTTGTATCAACAATTAGTTACAACACAAGGATAATTGATTGGTGCAAACATAACAGCATCAGTCATTCTACTAAATAAATGAGTTATGAAAGAGATTAAAAGTATTGAGGAGTTTAATGAATTGGTTCGACAAGATAGACCTGTATTGATCGATTTTTATGCCGATTGGTGTGGCCCTTGTCAGGCATTGACTCCTATTGTAGAGCGTTTGGCCGAAAAGTACGAAGAGGACATGGAAATTGTAAAGATTAATGTGGATACACAGCAAGCCATTGCACAGCGATTTGAAGTACGAAGCATTCCTACCTTATTCTTTGTACATGAGCTAAAAATTAAGGAAAAATTGATCGGATTACAATTAGAGTCTGCATTGGAAGATAGCATTCAAAAATATACCCAGTTAAGTGCTTAATTCACTTTAAGAGAATAATTATTATAACGAAGTTGTTTAAGAATAGCTTAATGTCGCTAATGAACCGAACGAAGTGAGCTCACAAGCGTAGCGCACTAAAGCTAATTTTTTCCTACTCATCGTTAAAAATTATTTTATGAACTCGCTCCGCTCGGTTGACTCCATAGCGCTGCTATGAACTAAATATGCAGGGCTTTTGTACCTTTTAGGTACAACCCACGCAGATCGCTTTGCGAGTGCCTTGATTACTTTGTGAACTCGCCTATGGCTCGATTAGAATCAAATTATCGCTCATTATCAACGCTATTCCATTTTTAAACAACTTCAACAAACAAAACCACCATATAACAATGGCAACAAATATTAGCATCACCAATTTACCTACAGGTTATCAATCTATTATTAGCAATGGTCGTCACAGCATCTTAGGTGATGAGCCTATTAAGAGCAAAGGAACTGATCTTGGATTCTCACCAGTAGATCTTATTTTATCTAGTATAGCCATGTGCAAA
>JBGCDW010000237.1:0-4176 GCA_045105775.1 Aureispira sp. | reverse complement strand
TAGCGAAAAAAGCATCTTTTTACTTCGTGAGCCCTTCGGGGTTGTACCTTTTAGGTACAACCCACGCAGATCGCTTTGCGAGTGCCTTGATTGATGAAAAAACCTTACTTTTTGTCTCTGTACAACTCCAGTCGTGATAATATCTATTACAAAACGACAAGGAAAATTTATTTTTTTCTTTTTGATAAAAAACAGAGTACTTCTTTTGTTTTTTGCCAGAATGTTATAAATTTGCCCTCGCTTTAGATGATTACTACAAATCATCTATCTCAAATTATGGCTCGATAGCTCAGCTGGATAGAGCATCTGCCTTCTAAGCAGACGGTCACAGGTTCGAATCCTGTTCGAGTCACTTCATACCTATTTTAGATTCCTGTGGAATCGCTAAAAACTGCCTTGGCTACTTGCTAGGGCAGTTTTTTTGTTTTATGTTCTTCAATTACAGCCTTTGCCTTAGTTTTATTAGGTGGTCATTAATTATACATAGAGCTTCGTAATAGAAAACGCTCGTTTTTTGTTCCTGTGTAAAAATGGGTAGGATGCTGATGTGACA
The DNA here is from genome assembly GCA_045105775.1 of Aureispira sp. GTDB lineage: Bacteria > Bacteroidota > Bacteroidia > Chitinophagales > Saprospiraceae > Aureispira. The sequence goes on along the minus strand of JBGCDW010000237.1, from coordinate 3,623 downwards.
ACTGCTTGCCCATATACCCGATCTTCCTCCTATCAAAAAGCCATAATAATAAGCAAGAAAGGTTTAGATCAAGACCTAAGAACAAAACTTGGCAAAGACAATGGACTATTAATGCCGTGTTGCGTTGAATAATATATCTACAATGTATTATAGCAAAATAGAAAAATTAATAACCTATTTGTTATATTAGATTTTACTTGGTTAGTTTTTTTGGTTTGGGAAACTATCCTTGTATAAACTCCAAGATGGTTGGTTAGTTGCATTACTGTGGTATAAATACTACTTTGGCTGGTTATTCAAACCTTTTTGAAATAAAAAACTAACATTTTTAGCAGAGCATACCCCAAACTCTGTTGTGTCTCATAAATAAAAACCCACAATTAATGATGGAGATTGACAAAAAGGCTTTAAACCGATGGAAAAAATCACAGATTAGTTATTTGAACTATGTCATCTTTATTTCAAGAAAGAAAGAAAAGTTCAAATTGACTTTGATTGACTTGTTATATGTTTCGAATTTTAAGGGCGGGTATGCAACAATTAATGAGCCTGAAGTTGTGATTGAACAAAAACTAGAACATTATGGAACACTCTTTCAAAAGATAAACGTCAAATTTCAAGACAAATTGTTATGTGATTTAGAGGAAAGCGAATTATCAGAATTAATAGCGTATGCTCATAGATTATTAAATCTCACGGATCATAAAAGTGAAACTAAAATTGATGGATTTAGCGTTTCGTTTTTGACGACTTTACTCCATTTCTATTTCCCAAACCTATTCCCGATTTTAGACAGAAGAGTACTAAACGGTCTTCAACTGATAAGCAATAATGACCTTAATTCACAAGGACAAGTTAAAAACTTAAAAGACTTTTATGGTAGTCTCATCAGTGCTTTCAGGCTACGAAGTAAAAATAAAACAATAAGGGAGTTAGACAAGGAATTATTCGTACGCAAATTTTAAACTATGCATTATCAAAATAGGAACAAACCCCTCTGAAACTATTGCAAAAACCCAGCCCCCTCTCCTACAGCACCACCACACAGAAACGCTCCAAAAGCATTCCCTCAGCAGTTAGTGTCACAAAATAAAGTCCAGCAGGGAGATTGCGCGCTTTATTGAGGGTTAAGGTGGAGGTTTGGGGGGCAATGGTTGTGCTGCTCAATTGGGTACCAGTGCTGTTGTACAGCTCTACAGTAAGGGCTTGAGCCAAGGGCTGTGCCAATTGTAAGGCAAAACTACCTGCCGTGGGATTGGGGCTTATTTGAGTCTGATGGAAAGAAGTAGCAAGCGTGGAGATATGGACAAAATTATTGGTTGCTACTTGTCCAAAGTCTTGCAGATCGGGCGAATTGTCCACTATGGATTCTAGGCATACTTCTACTTTTCCTGTGGTGTATTGGGCTCCTGGCGTGATGATGACATGATAGCTTTTGCACGTAGTTGAAAAATGATTGGGCAAGGCTGTGCTTACTTCAAAACGCATTTGCCCTGCACTATAGCTGCCGCCCACCAAGTAATTTTCATCAACATCACAAATCGCCTCACGAATATAAAAATACCCATCGGCTCCAAAGGGGGTGCCATTGCATTTGGATACCTCAAAGGTAATTTGGTTGTTATCAATAGTGGCCGTCGCCTGAATAACACCTCCAATATACGTATCGTTATCACAAATAGTTGTTGTTCCACAATGGGGCAAATCAGGGACATTGTTTACAAAATAGGTCTTGGGAGTTGCTGCTGCTGCAATACCCATAGCATGAGGAACAGGACGGTCTATGGTATATCCAGAAATGTTGGGGGCACTGATTTGTGTAGACCAATGTGCATCAAAAACCATCGCTTGTATGGCTCCAAAATTCTGCACAATTTGTGCAGCTCTAGACGATTGCATAGGCAAACTTGTTAGTACATATATCTTGGAATATCCCCCATTATCTAGCCTTCCTCCTACGCCTACAACCGTTCGTCTAAGCGGAAATTGTGGCCATTTTTGCCCGATTTCCAAGCCCACTACAATATCCGAAGCAGCATCTGACTCGATCAACCCCGCATTAGCCCCATCATAATCTACAATTTGAGCACGCCCATTGTTTAGTTGAAGCATACGTTTATTGTTGGGTTCGTGATTGCCAAAACCCAAAGTTTTGACGCCCCCCCTATGCTTGATTGGAAAGGAAATCGCCACTGCACTATTGGTATCTTCCCAATAAAAACTGCCATTAACTACTGAGAATGCGGCATTGCCTTGTTCTGCGGCCCAATCGTTCCAAAAATCGTCTACGGTGCGCTTGGTATACTCCGTGTACACCCCATTATTAAAATACAATTGCCCATCTGCTCTCCCAAGCATAGACTCTATTTTTGCCCCTTGTTCTAAATCAATCACATGCACATACCCCTCCAAAGGATGCTGATACAACTGCACCCCTCTCGCCTCCTTGACCAGCGTATAACCTGCTGGTATTTGTGCTTTGAGTTGGATAGGCATGAATAGCCCTATTAGTATCATGTATATTATTGGGCAAATTCCTTGGTATAGATTAGTCATAATAACTGCTGTTTAAAGGTCGATGGTTTTAATCGTATAAAGGTAAAATACTCTTTGTGCAATAAAGGTTATTACGAATAGAGTTTTATGAAAAAAAAGGTAAGCAAGGGCAAAAAAAATGCTGTTAGAGGTATTACCTTTGAGATGTGAAAAACAAAAGCACCAATAACAGCAGGCTCAAAGTTAATCAATTAAGTAGTTTAACAGAGCAAGAAGAAGGAATTATTTTAGAGCTATTTGATAAGCAAGTATCAGAAAAGCAAAAGCGGTACACCTTACAAGGCAAAAAGCGAAAGCGAATACAGTTAAAAGAATCGAAAAATAGTAGTTTGTTAGGGAGTAAAGATAAGCTTGATTTTTTGCTGTTGTACTTGAAAGAACAAATGAATCAATACACATTGGGACATTTTTATAAAATGAGCCAACCAAAAGTGTCTCAATGGCTTAGTTATTTATTACCTGTGTTAGAACAAGCCTTAGAGGAGTTAGAAGTAATGCCGTGTTATCAAGAAAGCTATAGTTATCCAGTAAAGGAATCGGGCTATTTGGCAGCAGATGTAACTGAGCGAGTGATTCCTAGAAAAGTCTGCTATCAGGCTCAAAAAGCCGACTATAGTGGTAAACAACATCAGCATACAGAGAAAAATTTAGCCTTATGTGATGATCAAGGGTATATTCATTTTTTGAGTGCTGCCTATACAGGCAGTACTCATGATAAAACCATTTGGGATAGCTTGTGTATAAAAAACAATGGTATTTGTTTGTTGATGGATTTAGGATTTTTGGGCGCAGAAAAAGAGGATAATACTATCCTTCTTCCTTTCAAAAGACCCCCTAAACAAGAGTTAGGGAAAGTAAAAAAACAACTCAACGAAGCCATGGGAAAGCTTAGAGTGATTATTGAACATGCTTTTGCTGGTGTCAAACGACTTAAAATTATTCGACAAAAAATTAGAATTAGGGATTATCAAAAAAGGGAAATGATCGTTAGAATCGCCTTTGCTCTTCATAATTTGAGAGTCAAACATAGAAAACTCACCTGTTCCTATTCGTAATAACCTTTATTA
>JBGCDW010000236.1:0-39979 GCA_045105775.1 Aureispira sp. | reverse complement strand
AAATGCCCCAAAAGCAGTATTGGCCGATGCCCCTGTATTGCTCATGAGCGCGTGATACCCTGCTGCCGTGTTGTTGGTTCCATTGGTATTAAAACCAAGGACATAAGTACCTACTCCTGTATTGTAATTGCCCGAACTATTAGAATTGAGCGCATTGGCTCCAATGGCGACATTCTCCGTGCCAGAATTGTTTCTATACAATGATTGATACCCTAAAGCCGTATTGCTTTTTCCTGATTGGTTGTAATACATAGCTCCTGCACCTGTTGCTGTATTGTAACTTCCAGACTGATTGCTACGCAAAACATCATTGCCCAAGGCCGTATTTTGAACCCCTGTGGTGTTGTTGTTGAGCGCGCGCTTGCCCGCATAATGATTGAGCTGGGCCGATAAAATAGTGGTACTCAATAGCCCAATGCAAAGAAACAAATAATTCATGGTAGTTGATTGTGGTAATAAATGGTAACAGACTTTCAAAGCTATCAAAAGTACAGCATTTTTTGTATTCTGCTTTGCATCTGCTTATAATTTACTATCTTTCATTATTGCTTGTTACGCGCTGTTTGATAGCTAAAAGTAACTATTTGTACTCTTATTATTTTAAGAATTATGACGATTACTACCTTAATCCAACAATTGGACAAACTCAAAGAAACATTGGATAGTTTTCGACCTATCGAAGAGGATCGATACAGGAGAATTATGCAAAAACTACAGTTGGACTGGAATTATAATTCTAATAGCATAGAAGGCAATACCCTAACCTTGTCAGAAACCAAGCAGTTGTTGTATTATGGCCTGACGGCCAAGGGGAAACCCTTGAATGACCATAAGGAAATGGAAGGCCATGCACAGGTGTTGAAGCAGATGGAAAAAATGGTGCATCAAGATACACGCCTAACAGAGTCCTTGATGAAAGAATTTCATGCCCTGATTTTGGTGCCAGATTATGATAACAGTAAAGAAAAAGACGTAGAAATCAACCCAGGACATTGGAAAACAACGCCGAATTATTTATTAACGCCTACAAGAGAAAAATTAGAGTTTTTATCCCCAGAAGCAGTGCCTGCCGCGATGAATGAGCTAATTAATTGGGTAAATAATCACTTACACCAAAATACACTCAATCGTCATAACAAGAAAAAGTATCAGTTACATCCTCTAAGAGTAGCGTGTGGATTCCACAAACGGTTTATAGATATTCATCCTTTTGGGGATGGCAATGGCAGAATGGCGCGTATTCTTATGAATTTGATTTTGATGCAGCAGGGCTATATGCCTGCCATTGTTTATTTGGAACAGCGACAAGAATATTATAGTGCTTTGAATACCAGTACTTTTGAAGATATTAGCCCTTTGGCTAGTTACATAGGTCAAAATTTGATGCAGTCAATGCAATTGGCTATAGATGGCGCACAAGGCAAGCCTGTTGAAGAGCAAAAGGATTGGATGAAGCAATTGAGCGTGCTAGAGCGAACGCTGGAAGACCAGAAGAGAAGAAATGAAGTAACGCATTGGTCTATTGAGCAGCAAGAAGTAGTCATTCATCACTTTTTTACTCCTTTTATTACAGGATTGTATGATGCTTCGCAAAAATTAACGGCAATTTATGATAAAGTGGAATGGGAAACATCAATTAGAGTTCTTATACCTAATATAGAGCATAATATTCTTATAACAGGAGTAAAAGACCTAGTAGCTGATTTGCAACGCTGGTATAATACTATAGAAACTATAGAAAAGGATAAATCTTATCATAATAAAGAACTAAAAATACTCCTTGAGGGAGTAACTCCTTTGAGTATAAATGTTGAGATAACTATCCAATTGTCTGTAAAACAGGAGTTTTATGGAATACATTATCAGCTAGATGGTACTGAAACGAAACTTTGTAGTTATACTTATGATAAAGTACCAGATGCCAAGCAAATAGAACAGCATGTAGATGCAATAATGACGGCTATTGTTGATTACACGAAACAACAAAACAACCCTAACCAATAAAAAAGCCAAGATTAATTTTTCAATCAATCTTGACTTAATGGTATATTTATTTAGAACAGAAAACCTTATTGTTGTGGATTTTTGTTTTGAATTTGATGCCCTGCCAAACTATTAGAATCCTGTTTGATAAGCGTGGCTTCTCCAGCGTGGGTGGTTCCTAATTGGCGCACATTGGCTACTGCAAAATCTTCTAGTAATTTGGTAAAAGTAGAAGAATTGATGTAACCAGTATGTTTTCCAGCAACTTTGCCATCGTGTACAAAGACCAAGGAGGGAACTTCTGTTACCCCAAAGCTTTTGTGCAGGCGGTGACTGCCGTCCACTTCGATGTGTTCGTACTTCACCTTGTTGTAATCGCGGGCATATTGCTCTATTTGAGAGGTTGTTTTTTTGCAAATGCCACACCAAGAAGCCGTGAAATAGAACAGTAGATATTCGCTAATATTGTACAATTCTTTTTCATTCACAGATTTCATATCTTCTACCGATTTGATGCTACTGCTATCAGAGAAGTTGGCACCCTCAAGTAGGATATTAACCTTGCTTTGAAGTGCTGAAATACTCAATTCGCCTTGGTGGGTGGCTATATCTGCTTTTCCTCTTTTGAAGATTAAAGTAGGCAAATTCTCAAGCCCTAGTTGGTGCATGGTTTGCTCATCATCTGCAATTTCGTGAAACTCTAAGTTAATCAATCCACCCAATTCATCTACCACAAAATCGACATTGCGTTTCATGAGGCGACAGCGTTTATTAATAGACCCATATAGGACTAAGTTAATCGCATCACCTTCGAGGTTCTTGGGAGCAGCCAAAAGTTTTTTAGCCTGTTCGTGTACACTCGCTACAAGTGTGGCGGCGTTTGCATCTTGAGTCGTATCAGCAAACTGCCCATACCAAGCAGAAGTTAGTTGTTTGAGTTTGAGTGCAAGGGTAGTAGTTGCTTTGCCCACTTTGGTTTCTTGCTGTTGTTGGACTTGTACAAGACCAAAACAAGAAGCAAAAGCAGGGGCATTTTTAGCCAATTTCGTAATTTCTTCCAGTTGTTCCTGCTCACTGCCGCCTGCTCCACCTGCTTGACGCTCCATGAGTCGGTCTGTCTTGGTTTTAATCATGACGATTTCTTGATGCTGGGTTTCTAGGCGTTGGCTGTAGGTGCCCATTTCATTTTCATTATAGCTCTTAAGCCACTCTTTAGCTAAATTATTGAGCTTGACGACCTCTTGATATTGTTTTAAATCCATGGTAAGCAGTATCTATGTAATAGAAAGATTTTTTATTGACAAATCCCTAATTATGAGATAGGGTTGAATTAGGAATTTATTAAAAAGGCTATATAACTGATCTTATTGCTGACACAACTCAAAAAAAGTTACTTCTATTTATTTACCTAATTCGACCACTAAATATAGGTATTTTTTTTGAAAAAAACAAGCCATTTTTGAAAAGGAATAAAAAGCCCCTTCAATAAGACCATCTGTTTTTGTACAATCTTATTGAAGGGGCAGTATATTAGGAACAAAACAACTATAAGGTGGTTAAGAATTTACATCCTCTATCCATTTGTCGCGATCATCAGGAGAGAAAGCCCAAGGAGCACCATTATTTTCAATGGTATTAAACATGTTGTTCCATTCTTCGGGCGAGTCGGATTGCTCTAGGATTTGATTACGGCGCAATTCTAGAATGATATCCAAAGGATTGATCATAACAGGACAGGCTTCTACACAAGCATTGCAGGTCGTACAAGCCCGTAGTTCTTCGGTAGAAATGCTATCGAATAAATTCTTGCCATCATTGTAATTTTCAGGAGTCAAGGTACTCGTTTCTTCCTTAAATTCATCGGCAATAAGCTCTGTATTGTTGTTATTAATATGACCAATAACTTCTTCTGCACGATCACGCACATCCATCATCACTTTTCTAGGCGAAAGTTTTTTGCCAGTGAGATTGGCAGGACACATGGAGGTACAACGGCCACATTCTGTGCAGGTGTATGCTCCCAAGAGACTAGTCCAAGGCAAATCAAATACGTCTGCTGCTCCAAATTTAGGCAATGGGGCATCTGGGTCAGGCTCTTCAAAGGCCGCCTCTGGGTCAAACATTGAGGCTACTTCAGCTTGTATGTCGGGCATATTAGCCATTTCACCCTTGGGCTGCAAACCTGCATAGTAGGTATTTGGAAAGGCCAAAAGAATGTGCAAGTGTTTGGAGTAGGGCAGGTAATTTAGGAAAGCAAATACCACCAAGATATGTCCCCACCAGCCAACACGCTCCATGATGTGCAAGGTCTCTGTAGATATGGTATCTCCCCATAATGGTGCAAGTTGACTACTGATAAGAAAACCCCATTCAGGATGTGCAGCCATGTCGGCACTATTCATCATAAAAATACAAGTTACCAACACGATTTCTGCATACAAAATCAAATTGGCATCTAGTTTAGGCCAACCTTCCATTTCTGGTTTGACAAAACGTGGAATCTTTAGCAAGTTGCGTCGAGCCAAGAAAATGAAGGTAGAAATTAAAGCCCCCAAGGATAAAATTTCGATAAAACTAATCAAGGCTACATATACACCACCCAGCATTTCTCTAAAAAAACGATGAGAGCCTGTTATTCCATCAATAAATATTTCGACTAATTCAATTTGTGTAAACAAAAACGCTACATAAATAAAGAGGTGTAAAACAGCAGCTAAAGGGCGTTTGAACATTTTTTTCTGTCCAAAAGCAATCATTAATGTGTTTTTGATACGAGCACCTTTATGGCCTACCGCTGGGGTATCTTGCCCCAACATAATGGCACGATAAATAGAGCGGTAGCGGCGGAATGCAAAACCAAAGGTTAGAAAAACGACCAGTGCAAATATAGCTTGTTGCATATACTAGTTTATTTAAATGAAATGTTGTAATTTTAATGAGAGCGTGTTTGTTACTAAGAAAACTCCATTCAAAAACTATGAAACAGTTATAAACTGTTTATAGTGATTCAGAAAGCGAGTGATTGATATTTTTGGCGAAAATGTTCAAACTCATCAAACAACACTCTTGTCTTTAAGGTAGCTAAAATAATCAAAAGTTGTAAAAAACGATACAACCGTCCTTTCAATTTGCAGTGTTGCTGCAATCTAAAATCGTTCTATATAAATGTATCTACTGAATTCCCTCTTTTTGCTTCGCTTTTGTACAGGGTTACTTTTGGCCAGTTTCCTCTTGTTGCCTATTGAGGGGTGTACTCAAAGCCCTTCCAAAATAAATACTGCTTTATTTCGTCTATTGCAACAAACGCCCTTGGAGCAGCAAGACAGCATTCAATTGCCTGTATTGATTAAAGGCGATTTGAGCAAATTACCCAAATGGGTAGAACAAGAAGGAGGGCGGTACAAATATGGTGTTAAAACCATTGCATCCGTGCAACTCTCGCTCAAGGGAATTGCCCATTTACTGGAGTATGAAGGGGTCGCTCGCATAGAATTTCAACCTGCCAGAGGGCATGTTTTGGAGCATGTGGAGGATAGTTTGATGTGGTGGCATAATCGAGTGCAAACTGTATTTGAAGGTGCTGCTCCATTTCCAAAAGCTTTTCGGGGCAATGGGGTATTATTGGGTGTGATTGATGATGGATTTGAATGGAGACATCCCGACTTTTGGCAAGCAGATAGCAGTACACGTATTTTGGGCTTGTGGGATCAACGTTCTACCGATAGTCGCTATTTTCAATCTTACTACAGTTATGGTGCTGAATGGGACAAAGCAGCTATTGATGCTTATCAGTGTACACATCGTGCTTTGGATCATGGTTCTCATGTAATGGGCATAGCGGCTGGCAATGCCTTGGCTACGGAGAAGTATCGCGGTATTGCTCCCAAAGCAGATCTAGCAGCAGTCGCCATTTCTTTTGATGATTATTTTTTGTCTAGTTTTGTAGATGGAGTGCACTATTTGTTTAATAAAGCCACAGCATTGGGACAGCCTTGTGTGATCAATTCTAGTGTAGGCAGTTATGAAAGTGGACACGATGGCAAGGATTTGTATGCTCAATTGGTTGCCCAGTTGATTGAAGCACAGCCAGGGCGTGTGTTGGTACAGGCTGGTGGCAATGCACAACAGTTTCCACTTCATGTAGGAGCCACACTCCAACAGGATACAGCCCTAACAGCTTTTGCTTATCATCAAGCCGAGGGCAAGACGCATTTTACATGTTATGCCGATACCGCAGATTGGTCGGGAGTCGAATTTTCGTTGGAATTGTTACAGCCTCAAACAGGACAACGATTGGCACGAACCCAAACATTTCGAGTAGGACAACACTTTGTTGTTAATGGGGGAGTGGCGCATTGGTCAGAAGTGTTGTTTTTGGATGCACAGGGTAGAGCCGTGCAATTGGATATTTTTGTAGATCAATACGAGGATGCTTATGCAACGACTGTGGAGATTCGTTCTGCTACCAATTTGGGACATTGGCAATTGCGGGTAGTGGGCACTGGAAAGTATGATATTTGGAGCGATGAACTTTTATTGGGAACGTCTAATATTCTAAATCGTTCTGTTCCTTATTATCAAGCAGCCGATAATTTGCAAACAATTGTTGGCTACTGGACTTGTGCTGCCCCTGTAGTGGTGGTAAGTGCCTATCAAAATCGTCAATATATTGTTAATTATACCCAAGACACGGTAGACATAGGTACTGTAGGGTATCCTGTTGGGGGGATTGCACAGTTTTCGAGTTTGGGGCCTACACGTACAGGCTTGCAAAAACCTGATTTGAGTGCCCCTGGAGGACAAGTCATGGCGGCTGTAAGTTTACCTACTTTACAATACCACCGTTCATTGAGTTTTAGCAATCGTTTGGATGCCGATGGCTGGCATTGGCTCAATCGTGGAACATCTATGTCTGCGCCTATGGTAGCAGGAGCAGTGGCTTTGTATTTAGAATGCCAACCCCGTGCTACTAATGGCCAAGTGCAACAAGCACTACACCAGTATGCACGAGCAGATGCCGCTGTTTTTGCACAAACGGTTACTTGGCCCAATATACATTGGGGGTATGGAAAATTGGATGTTGAACGCTTATTGGGGAGTTGTTTGGTCAGTGGTTGTACGGATTCTATGGCTTTGAATTTTAACCCATTGGCTAATGTACCTGATAGTACGGCTTGCCAATATGGACTTAATACAACAGGGCTTTTGGCTAATGGGGACTGGCATTGTTACCCCAACCCAATGACCAACCGTACTCAAATTGAGTATTCCTTGAAGCAGGGAACAAAAGCACAGTTAGCCCTGTATAATGCTTTGGGGCAATGTGTATGGACCAGAACTTTAAATCAAGCTAAGGGGAATCTATATTTGGAGCGCGCAGGATTGCCCGCAGGTTGTTATCAATTGTTATTACAACAACAAAAAAAACATCAAAAGGCTATAATTTCAGGAAAAACATTGGTGGTATTGCCTAACTAGTGGACATTGGATTTAGACACCAAATTCATCAAAACAACTCCAATAATGATAAATAGTAGGCCAATAATACCAGCCGCATCTAATTTTTCTTTGTAGAATAACCAGCCTACTATTGCTACAAGTATCATACCTAAACCCGACCAAGTAGCATATACAGTACCAATGGTAAGTTGGCGCAAGGATAAGGTCATAAAATAAGACGAACCAACATAGCCAAGAATTACCGCCAAGGAAGGTAGTAAGACTTTAAACTCATTGCTTGCCTTAAGATTGGATGTTCCAAATACTTCAAATAAGATAGCTAATAACAAATAAAAATAAGCCATAAATTATTGATTAATGCCTTCTAAGTCTAGCAAAAAGGCATACTCCAATGCTGTTTCTTTGAATTTTCTAAAGCGTCCAGAAGCTCCCCCATGTCCTGCTTCCATATTGGTGTGCATTATTAAAAGATTGTTATCGGTACGCAAATCTCTCAATTTAGCAATCCATTTGGCAGGTTCCCAGTATTGTACTTGTGAATCAAATAAGCCTGTGGTAATTAACAAATTGGGGTAATCCTGTGCCTTGACTTGATCGTAAGGAGAGTAAGAGAGCATATAAAAGTAAGAATCTTCTTCTTTGGGGTTGCCCCATTCGTCAAATTCATTGGTAGTAAGTGGAATGGATTCATCCAGCATGGTTGAAACCACATCTACAAAAGGTACGGCTGCGATTGCGCCATTAAACAACGTGGGTGCCATGTTAACAACAGCGCCCATGAGTAAGCCACCAGCACTTCCGCCCATCGCATATAAATGTTCGGGAGAGGTGTATTGCTCGTCTACCAAATAATTGGCGCAATCAATATAATCGGTAAAGGTATTTATCTTATTAAACATTTTGCCTTCCTCGTACCAATGGCGACCCATTTCTTCGCCTCCTCTAATGTGTGCAATAGCCCAAGCAAAACCACGATCGAGTAAGCTCAAACGCGTGGCACTAAACCAAGGATCTACAGAGGAACCATAAGAACCATAAGCATACAGTAATAATGGTTGTTGCCCATTGTGTTCAAACCCTTTTTTGTAGACAATAGAAATGGGCACTTGTTTTCCATCTCTGGCTGTGGCAAAAAGACGTTTGGTCACATAATTACTAGGCGTGTGCCCACCTACGACTTGTTGTTGTTTTACAATTGCTTTTTCGTACGTCAACATATTGTAATCAAACACAGTACTGGGGGTTGTCATCGAAGAATACTGAAACTGCAAACTATCACTATCAAACTCTGGATTATTGCCAACAGAAGCTACAAAAGCCTCTTCTCCAAAATCAATACTGTGAACAACATTAGTTGTTTTGTGAATGATATTAATAGCAGTTTTAGCATTGGAACGTTCGCTAGTAACAAGATAGTTTTTGAAGACTTCTATATCCTCTAACAGGACATCTTCGCGATGTGCAATGACCTCCTCCCAATGCTCTTGCCCTGTCGCCAGCTCAGAGGTTTTCATGAGGCGAAAGTTTTTGGCCTCCCAATTGGTTAGGATATAAAATTGATCTACATCATGATAAATATTATACTCGTGATTGGGTTGCCTATCGGCAAATTGTTTAAAATTTCCTGATGGTTCATCAGCGGATAAAATATGATAATCGCTAGAGATGGTGCTACTATTATAAATAATGATATAACGACCTGATTTGGAACGATAAACACCAATATAAAAAGAGGGATCCTCTTCTGTGTAGACGACCGTATCTTCCTCGGGTTTAGAACCCAACTGATGGCGCATTACTTTTTCAGAAAGCAGTGAAATTTCATTCTTAACGGTATAAAAATACGTTTCATTATCATTGGCCCAAGCACCACTCCCGTCTGTATTGGTTAGTTCATCACTTAGGAATGTTCCAGTTTCTAAATAAACAAAACGCACCGTATAAATTCTGCGGCCTGTTGTATCTTCACTAAATGCCAAGATTTTATTGTCAGGGCTCACACGCAATGCAACAGCAGAGTAATAGGCATGGTCTTTTGCCAAGTTATTGACATCAAGCATGACCGATTCCTCCGCATCCAATGACCTTTGCTTTCGGCAATAGATGGGATACTCTTTTCCTGTTTCGTACCGCGTATAGTACCAATAACCATTTTTGTAATAAGGAGCAGAGCTATCATCTTTCTTGATACGCCCTATTATTTCTTGATAGAGTTTCTCTTGTAATGGCTCGGTATGTTTTAGTTGGTATTCCAAATACTGATTTTCTGCACTTAAATAGTCAAGTACTTCCTGTGTTTGTGCATCAGGTGTATCATTATTTTTTTGTTCATCGCTCAAGCGCATCCAAAAATAAGGATCAACACGTTCGTGATTGTGTGTGATCATAGAAAATGGCTTTTTGGAAGCAATAGGCTCAACGATGGTTGTATCGAGAGGGGTATTTTCTTTGTTTAGCATAGAATTACAAGCGTTTGTAAGAAGACTGTATAACATTGGTCGGGACGAACTGTTATAGGGGATACAAGAGCGCTACTTGGCTTTTGCGTGTACGTTACACGTTATGAATTCTAAAAATACAGCAAATGGATAATAATTGTAATTGTTTTAGAGTTTTTTTACAGTAATTGCTCTAATGATTACAAAAAAGGTTGTTTTACTTAGATAAGTTCAATTGTTCTGATACTAAATCAATTACTAATTGTCGATCTTCTGCCTTATGTTTGTAATCCAAGGTATTAACATCTAGTATCAACAACTTGCCTTCTGTATAATTATCAATCCATTCCTCGTATTTGTCATTTAGAGATTTGAGATAATTCAAACTCATGGTAGACTCATAATCTCGGCCGCGCTGTTGTATGTGTTGGACCAAGGTAGGAACACTTGCTTTGAGATAAATCAATAAGTCGGGAGCATTAACTTGCGAACTCATCAATTGGAACAAATTAAAGTAATTGTGAAAGTCGCGTTCTGCCATCAATCCCATTTGATGTAGGTTGGGTGCAAAAATATGAGCATCTTCATAGATAGAACGATCTTGAATAACTGTTTTAGTCCCTTTTTGTATTTCTACAATTTGATGATAACGATTGCTCAAAAAATAGATTTGTAAGTTGAATGACCAGCGGCTCATATCATTATAAAAATCTTCCAAATAAGGATTGTCATCAGTCGATTCGTAGTTGACTTCCCAGTCAAATTCTTGACTCAATAACTCACAAAGTGTCGTTTTGCCTGCTCCAATATTACCAGCAATAGCAATGTGTTTTGGTTTCATATAGTATATATGTGTGGATGATTTGCCCGAAAATAGTGTTTTTTTATAAAAAAGATGTTTTTTTTCACAAAAGTAGTAAGGTTTATAATTCTTTTGGAGCTTGACGCAGCAACTGTAAGTCTTTTTGGATGTACGCTGCCGTGCGTGTAGCGGCTCCTGTTACCCCCAGTTTTTGGCGCAATTGTATATAGGCTTCCAAAACGGTCGCTCGTTTAGGGCCACTTAAGAGTGCTTGCAGTGCTTTGATCAATGATGAAGGCTGTACCTCATTTTGAATGCATTCTGGAACAATTTCTCGATCCATAACCAAATTGACCAATGCAATAAAACGAACTTTAATCAACAACTTGGCCAAAAAATACATCAACGCACCAGCTTTGTAACAAACGACTTGAGGTACATTAAACAAAGCCGCTTCTAGGGTAGCGGTACCAGACGTGACCAGTGCTGTATGGCTGTGTTGTAGTATATCGTATGTTTTTTGTTGAATCAATACCGCCTGAGGGGCTTCTTGGAGGTAAGGGCTGTAAAAACTAGCTGGAATAGAAGGAGCTGCAGCTATTACAAATTGATAGGCTGGAAAATGATGGACAACACCCAACATGGCAGGAAGCATTTTGCGAATTTCCTGTTTTCTACTGCCAGGAAGTAAGGCAATAATAGGGCGTTTATCCAGTTTCCAAACGGCTCTAAAATCAGCTTGCAGTTGGTAATTGGCTACAACATCCAACAAGGGGTGGCCCACATAAGTAATTTCATATTGATATTTTTGGTAGAATGCTTTCTCAAAAGGAAGAATAGAAAAAACTTGATTGACGGATTGGCGAATGGTTTGGATGCGCTTGGCACGTGTAGCCCATACTTGAGGTGAAATATAATAATAAACCGCAAAGCCCTGTTTTTTTGCCCAAGGAGCAATACGCAGATTAAACCCCGAATAATCAATAAGAATCAGTGCATCGGGCTTAAAGGCCACTATATCTGCTTTGCACGCTTGGAGCTTGCCCAAGATGCTCGGCAAGTGCTTAATGACTTGCCAAACCCCCATGTAGGCCATATCTTTGTAGTGCTGCACCAAGCTTACTCCTTCTTGTTCCATCAAATCGCCTCCCCAACCTCTAATACTAGCGTTTGCATCATTACCACAGAGGGCACGAACCAAGTAAGAACCATGTAAATCGCCTGAAGCTTCCCCTGCTATGATGTAATATTTCATAGCGTTGCTTTTGTTATAGGATCTTCCTGTAATGTTTTTTGGAGAATATCAACAAAATCATAGACATCTGCAAAATTATTGTACAATGGGACAGGTGCTACCCTAATAACATCGGGCTCGCGCCAATCGGCCACTACGCCCTGGGCAGTAAGGCGATCAAATAAAACTTTATTGCCATTTTTAACTTGGATAGACAATTGACAACCACGCTCTGTGGGAAGGGCAGGCGTAATAATACGAATTCGGTCAGACTCAATTTTTTGCAGCAAAAATTTTAGGTAAGAAGTCATAAAGACACTCTTTAGGAGCAATGCTTCCATACCCGCCTCTTCAAATAATTCTAAAGAGGCCAAAAGTGGAGCCATAGAAAAAACAGGGACATTGCTCAATTGCCATGCTTCGGCGGTAGGCATAGGCTGAAAAATATCATCCATTTTAAAACGAGTAGCCTTGTCATGTCCCCACCAGCCTTCAAAACGTGGAATATTGGACTGATTTAAATGGCGTTCATGCACAAAAGTACCCGCTATAGCACCTGGCCCCGCATTGAGGTATTTGTAGTGGCACCATACGGCAAAGTCTACTCCCCAATCATGCAAAGACAAACCAACATTACCAACTGCATGTGCCAAATCAAACCCTACCAATGCGCCAATATCGTGACCAATGGCAGTAATGGCTTCCAAGTCAAATAATTGCCCCGTGTAATAATTAACACCTCCCATCATAATGAGTGCAATCTTGTCTCCCTGTGTACGCAATATTTTTTCAATATCTTCTATGCGTAGCGTTTCTTCCCCAGCTCTAGGAGCCAATTCAATAAGCGTTTCTTTAGGGTCTAGCCCATGAAAGCGCAATTGGGAAGCAACGGCATACTTATCAGAAGGAAAAGCTGCTTGCTCAATGACAATTTTAAAGCGCGTAGCAGTGGGGCGATAAAAAGAAACCATCATCAAGTGTAGATTGACACTGAGGGTGTTCATAACTACAATTTCTTTTGGCTGTGCACCTACAATTTTGGAGAGTTTCTCTGGAAAAAGTTCATGATAAGCGACCCAAGGGCGTTTGGCTTCAAAGTGCCCCTCTACTCCATGTTGTTGCCAATCTTTTAGTTCTTGTTGCAAGTAATCGCTGGTCTTTTTGGGCGACAAACCCAGAGAGTTGCCACAAAAATACAAGACATTTTTGCCATTGGCCTGTTGGGGAATATGAAAATGTTGGCGAAAGTGACGCAATGGATCTATTGCATCCATTTCTAGCGCGTAAGAACGTGTTGTTTCCACAGTATTTTAAGCATTAAGACTTGATGGATGTTCTACAAAAGGCAAAACATCCATCAAATAATGAAGAATTAAAAAGACTAAAAGCTATTCGTAATAAGGTCTATTGTACTCCCCAAGGATTGGTTGCCCATACCGATAATTCAGGAATCATACCTCGATCATCCATACTCAAAACCGCTTTGATACTATGTGCAATTTCTGTTGGTGTTAGTTTATGTTCTTGCAATTCGCGTTCCTCTCTATTGCTTTGATTAAAAGCAGTAGGAACTTCACTTGGATTGACTTGCAATACTCTAATACCTTGAGGGCGCAATTCTGCTTGCCAACATTGAGTTAGTGCGCGTAGTGCAAACTTAGAAGCAGCATAAATAGAGCCATGGGCAAAACCTTTGAGTGCAGCAGTGGAGGCAATATTAATAATATGCCCGCTCTTTTTCTCCTTAAAGTGGGGTAAAATTTCTTGAGTAAGTAAGGTCAAACCAAATACATTGACTGAAAATACCCGTTCAAATTGTTCGAGCTTGATTTCACCTAGTTGTGCAAACTCTCCAATTCCTGCATTATTAATTAGGACATCAATCCCCTCTAATAATTCTACAGCTTTGGCGGCATGGCTTGCAATGGAATCGTATTGAGCGACATCAAAAGTCAACCCCAAACAACCGATTTCGCCAGCTACTCGCTCTACTTTTTCAGGATTTCGCCCTGTGATCAATACACGAGCACCCGCTTCAGTTAGTACTTCTGCCATAGATTTACCCAATCCAGAGCTGCCTCCAGTAATTAATATTTTTGCTTGTTTTAATTGCATGATAATAAGAATAACGATTAAAAATGCTTTAGATAGCATTCTGTTAAGGTTTAAAAAAAAAATACTTCACTTGGTACAATACCAAAAAGATAAACTTGTTCTATGTATAAAATTAGAACTAAAAAATAGAATATAGGACTTAAAGTAGGAGTATTAGAATACTAGAATTAATTTAGTTGTAGATGGTGTTGTAAAAATATACGCAATATTTTTATTCTTTTGAGGGAAATAGTTGATTGTACAATATGTTGCTATTTGATGTAAAATTGAAAGGTTATAGCACAAAAAACATACTTTATCTGATTATGATAGTGATTTTTTTTTCTAAATTTGATTAGAAACAACTATATTGATGACGTAATTTCCCGAAGGGCTTCATAAACTTTTTGTGTAGGCAAGCCTACAATAGTGTTGTAAATGCCCTCAATTTTAATTACTTTAGCAAGTCCAATCCATTCTTGGATGGCATATGCACCAGCCTTGTCATAAGGTTGGTATGTTGTAATATAGTAATTCATTTCTTCTTCAGATATAGGAGCAAAGTGAACGTACGCAGTATCAGAAAAGCTGATTTGTTTGTCTTCCCCCAGCAGACAGACACCAGTTATAACTTTATGCTGCCGCCCAGATAGGGCTCGCAAGATGCGTAAAGCATCTTCGTAGTCTTTGGGTTTATGAAAAATGGTATCGTCTTGTAATACAATGGTATCAGCTGCTAATATAATAGTATCTGGTTGTAAATGTTCGCGTACAGCAGCAGCTTTTTGTTTGGCAAGATATACTGGTACTTCACTTTTAGGAATGTTTTCAGGAAAGGACTCTTCTATATCTTGTGCTACAATTTTAAAGGAACAGCCCATCGCTTCTAGTAATTGGCGGCGACGAGGGGATTTTGATGCAAGTAAGACAAAAGGTAATTTTATAGCCATAATATTATAATATGTTGTAAGCTTGAGTAATTAACAAAATAATTTAACAATAAGATTTAACCATGAGGGAAAACCCTCAACACATCAACCAAATTTATTTAATAACCAACTAAATGGTAATCAATCATCTTCTTTTTAACCATTACCCAAAATTCAAAAAAAAGTAGATGATTTTGTAACTACACCAATTAAAATTTAAATTTACATTCATGAAATATGATATGGAATGGCTTTTAGAGAAAGTCAACAAAGGAGAGAACGTAGATTATCTTCTTTTCTGGGGGCACCAGCATGATTTAGATGATCCTGAAAAAGTAGACAGACCTTGCTTAAGCCAATGGTATGACAACAATTCATCTTTCACTGTTTTACATGAACGTTACCGCACCGCAGAACACTGGATGATGACCCACAAAGCGCGTTTGTTTGAGGATGATGAAATGGTTGATCGTATCTTGAGAGCGAGAACAGCCGCTAAAGCTAGAAAATTAGGCCGTTTGGTGCAACCATACGAAGAAAACAAATGGATGGCAAAGGCTCGTGATATTGTTATAGAGGGGAATTATCATAAATTTGGACAAAATCCAAAATTGAAGGATTATTTGTTGGCTACAGGAAATAAGGTATTGGTAGAATCTACGCCACTAGATGCACTTTGGGGCACAGGACACAATCGCTCTCATCGCTCTGCCACCCAACCTGCCGAATGGAAAGGAAAAAATTGGATGGGCTTTGTGCTTATGCAAGTTAGAGATATGCTGGCTGAAAAAGAATACGAAGCACCTTCTTACAAGTACTAAAATTATTTATGAAAAATTTTTTGGTCGGTCTAATAGCCGTATTTACTTTAGGCTATTTAGGAACATTAGTAGCTTGGTGGGGGGTAGCACTAGTTGCAGCTCTTATTGGGTTTGCTATACATGAACATGCAGGAGTGGTCTTTCTAAGTGGATGCTTAGGAGGAGCACTCTTTTTTGGGCTTTATGCTTATTATTTGGATAATGCCAATCAAGGGCAGCTCTCTGCTATGATGACAAAAGTATTGACATTTCCTCCTTTTTGGCCTACGGTAGTGCTTGGAGGGTTGTTGGGCGGACTAGGAATGCTTACAGGCAAGTACACACGTGATGTATTGTTTGGAGAAAAGAAAAAAAGTAAATACAGAAGCAAGTACCGTTAGCAATTGTTTTATTATTTTTTTTATTCAAATTATTTTAGTAATAATTATTGTAAATATAAGATATGAAATCCGTTCACCACTCTGGATTTGTCAATATTATAGGTCGTCCCAATGCTGGTAAATCTACGCTTATGAATGCCTTAGTTGGGGAGCGCATGTCTATTATCACCGACAAACCTCAAACCACACGTCATAGAATTGTAGGTATTGTTAGTGATGACAATTATCAAGTAGTTTTTTCAGATACCCCTGGATTTATCAAAGATCCCAGATACGAAATGCAAAGCAGCATGAATAAATTTGTATCCTCTACGTTTAAGGATGCAGATGTAATGTTGTTGGTCGTGGATGTGCAAGAGCATTATGATGATGAAAATCCTTTGTTTAAGAAATTAGAGGATATAAATGTGCCGTTGTTTTTGGTATTGAACAAAATTGACTTGGTCGATGAAGTTACCTTGATGAACAAAATCTTGGTCTGGAAGGATAAGGCCAATTTCATGGATATTATCCCTATTTCTGCCTTGCACAAGGAACAGACAGAGGAATTGATGCAGCGTATTTTGGAACAATTGCCCGAAGGCCCAGTCTATTATCCCAAGGATCAATTTACAGATCGCCCAGAACGCTTTTTTGTATCTGAAATCATCCGCGAAAAAATTCTACTCAATTACTACCAAGAAATCCCCTATTCCTGTGAAGTAGTGGTTGACGAATATAAAGAAGATGCGCACAAGAACTTGACTCGTATACACGCTACTATTTATGTAGGACGGGAGAGCCAAAAAAATATCCTTATTGGAAAACGCGGCTCCTCCATCAAACAACTGGGTATAGATTCGCGCAAAGCCATTGAGACATTTATTGAAAGCCAAGTGTATTTAGAGCTTTTTGTAAAGGTAAAAGATAATTGGCGTAACGATGATCGAATGCTTAAACACTTTGGTTATAAGCATTAAATCTTTAATAATGCAAACTTCAACCCTTGTTGTACAAGACAAGGAGCGATACACGATTTTGTGTAAAAAAAATAGTACTTTTATGAATTCCCCCACAGAGTAGTGACATTTTTGAAGTCAAATTTATTTTTTAGTTTAAAAATTGAAGCTGCTCATTACTTAAAAGTAAAGTATTTGTATCAATGACATTTGAGGATTTAGAGTTAGATTATGAATTATTAGATGCTTTGGATTATATGGGCTTTGTTAACGCTACCCCTATCCAACAACAAGCTATTCCACTTATTCTAGACGGGTGCGATTTGATTGCTTGCGCTCAAACAGGAACAGGAAAAACCGCTGCCTTTATCTTACCTATTCTCAATAAATTGGCCGAGAATCCGACATCTGCAACCAATACCTTAGTGGTTTGTCCCACTAGAGAATTGGCTATACAGATCGAGAAACAAGTACAGGGCTTTGGGTACTTCTTGGGCATTAGTTCTATTGCCGTATATGGCGGAAGCGGTGGCGATGATTTTTCGCAGCAAAAACGCGCCTTGTCACAAGGAAGTAATTTTATTGTGGCAACGCCAGGTAAGCTAATTTCGCATTTAAATTTGGGCTATGTCAAATTTGACGAAGTGGAGCATCTGGTGTTGGATGAGGCCGATAGAATGCTTGATATGGGTTTTCTAGAAGATATTCAAAAGATCATTTCCTACTTGCCCAAAAAACGTCAAAATTTGATGTTTAGTGCTACCATGGCACCCAAAATTCGCACGTTAGCCAATCAAATTCTCACGGATCCCAAGACCATCAATATTGCTTTGGACAAACCTGCTGAGGGGGTTTTGCAAGCAGCTTATACCGCTTATGATCGTCAAAAAACACCTCTTATTCACAGTCTATTATCGGATAAGCCCGAATATGAGCGTATTTTAATTTTTACCTCTACCAAACGAAAAGTATTTGACATTGTTCGCTCTTTGCAGAAAGAAGGCTACTCGGTAGCAGGCATTTCTTCAGATTTGGATCAAGATGCCCGTGAAAAAGTGCTGTTAGAATTTAAGCAGAAGACAGTGAGAATTTTGGTAGCAACCGATATCTTGAGTCGAGGGGTGGATATTAAAGATATTAACTTGGTTATCAATTATGATGTGCCAGGTGATGCGGCAGATTATGTGCATCGAGTAGGGCGTACGGCTCGAGCCTCTACAACAGGAGTGGCACTTACATTAGTGTCGCCTGATGATATGTATAAATTTGCACGTATTGAGAAGTTGATTGAGTCCGAAGTGCCCAAATTAAAGCTTCCCAAAGGTATAGGTGAAGCCCCCGAATACAGGGCTCGTGGTGGCGGACAAGGACAAAGCCGAAGCAAATATAAGGGGAAGAGCAACTCGAATAACCAGGCTCGCAAAGGGAATAATAATCGCAAAAAAAACCACAACAAAAACCACAACAAAAAGCGGAACAATAATCGCTCTAATTCCCCAAATAATAATTCTAAAAATTAGAAACTTCCTTGAGATAGTATCTATTAAGTATGGTGAATTGTTACAAATAAAAAAACTAAATCAATGGACGGAAAGCGACGAGCTGATTTGAGTGCAGGGGTAGAAGTGGCAATTGTGCTCAAAAAAGACCAACGAACAGGCCAATTAACAGAGGGGTACATTCAAACTATTTTGACTAAAAGTGCACACCATCCTCATGGTATTAAAGTACGTCTAACAACAGGCGAAGTAGGGCGAGTACAACAAATTCTATCATAACAATTGTTTGGAACTTAGTACAGGATAAAACATTTTACTAAAGCTTTGTAAAAATGATAAGGCCCTCACAGCTGCTTATTATTTCTACAAAGCTTATTTTACAATAGTGAATTTGATCCAGATATAGGACAAAAAAATTGGAGGAGTTATGGCAAGGCTCTTTTACAGGGCAATATTTCTTTTTGTCCTGTACGGAAGAATTTGATATAATATATATTGTCTTTTGCCGAAAATTAGAGCCTTCTTTTGCTTATTAATACACTTCATTGGAGTGAAGATGCTTCTATTAGTTTTGTTGATTATTCTATGAACTACGTTTCTTAATTCTTAAACATAGGGCAAAGGGCGATTGTTTGCACCGTTAACTTGGTCCAAAATCTATTAAATTTATGAATAAGTATAGTATTGCTTTTTTGTTTTTTTTTCTAAGCATAGGAAACTTAATACAGGCTCAAAAAAAAGAGTTGAGTTTGAAGGATGCTGTAATGGGGCAGTGGCGACAATTTTATCCTGACCGTTTGTCAAATTTGCAGTGGCGACCTGATACCGATCAAGTTACCTATCGTTCAGATGATGGGGATAAAATCATGCAACGTGGTATTAAAAATAAGGAAGGCAGTACATTATTTGATTTGGTGGTGCTGAACCAAGCAATGGAAGAGGAACTTTCTTATATTCCAAGTATTCGCTGGAAGGACAAGGAGCATTTTAGGCTCAACTTTCGCGGAACAATCGTAACCTTTGTTTTAGAAGGCAAAGCATTGAAGGTCAAGAGTCGTTTGACTATTCCTAAAAATGGTGAAAATTTGGAATTCCATTTAGAAAGCCAGCAAGCGGCCTACACAAAAGCCAATAATGTTTATGTACAAAACAAACAAGGTAACGAAGTAGCTATTACAGCGCATGAAGATGCTAATATAGTGAGCGGAGAAGCAATTGCACGCCAGGAGTTTGGCATTACTAAAGGTTTATTTTGGTCACCAAGCGGGAGTCATTTGGCCTTTTACCAAAAAGACGAAAGTCAGGTCAGTGACTATCCATTATTGGACATTAGCACTACACCTGGGCAATTAAAAAGCATCAAATATCCTATGGCGGGCCAAGGAAGTGAAAAGGCAAGTGTGGGTATTTATAATACAAAGACCAATAAAACTATTTACTTAAAGGTAACAGGGCCAGAGGATCAATATTTGACCAATTTGGGTTGGGGACCTAAGAATGCGTTTGTTTATGTGGCAGTGGTGAATAGAGATCAAAATCACATGTGGCTCAATAAGTACGATGCCAATACAGGTGCGTTTATCAAAACCTTGTTTGAAGAGGAAAATGACCGTTATGTAGAACCCGAACATCCTGTATGGTTCTTACCCCATAATGAGAATGAATTTTTGTGGTGGTCTGAACGCGATGGTTTTATGCACTTGTATCGTTATGATACAGAAGGCAACCTATTAGGACAAGTCACTCAGGGAGCATGGGTAACCCTCTCTATCTTGGGATTGGACGATAGTAAAAAGAACCTATTGGTACAAGGTACCGATGCACTTGGCTTGAATACGGCTGTTTATTGCGCGCCCTTGGCAGGAGGCAAACCCAGCAAGCGTATGACCAACCAAGAAGGAGCACACCAATTTCAACTCAGTAGTTCAGGCAAATATTTACTCGATCGCTATTCTACCATTAACGACCCACACGTGTCGCAGTTGATTACCATAAAAGGGAAGGTATTGCAAGAATTGTACAGTGCAAAAGACCCCTATGAAGATTATTCGATTGCTAAACCAGAATTAGGAACCATCAAGGCAGATGATGGCACCGTACTCAATACGCGTTTGATTAAACCTGCTGATTTTGACCCTAATAAAAAGTATCCAGTCATTGTATATGTTTATGGCGGGCCACATGCCCAAATGATTCGCAACAGTTGGCTGGCGGATGCCAGTTTGTGGATGTATCAAATGGCAAACAAAGGCTATTTAGTTTTTACCGTAGATAATCGTGGTTCGTCGAATCGAGGATTTGCTTTTGAGAGCATTATTCACCGACAATTGGGCACGGTAGAAATGGCGGATCAACTCCAAGGGGTCGCGTATCTCAAATCCTTGCCTTATGCTGATACCGATAAAATGGCCGTACACGGCTGGTCTTTTGGTGGTTATATGACCACTTCGCTTATGCTCAAGCACCCCGATGTATTTAAGGTAGGCGTTGCTGGAGGGCCAGTAACTGATTGGCACTATTACGAGGTGATGTATGGAGAACGTTACATGGATCGCCCCGAAGAAAATCCTGAAGGATACAAAAATACCCAACTCAAAAATTTTGCAGGAGAGCTTAAAGGAGATCTATTGCTCGTGCATGGCACTATAGACAATGTAGTGGTGATGCAGCACAATCTAAGTTTGGTGCAAGCTTTTATCGAAAATGAAATCCTAATGGATTTCTTCCCTTATCCTATGCACGAGCATAATGTATACGGAAACGATAGAGTGCATTTGATGAAAAAGGTATTGACCTATATTGAGGAAAAATTAGAGGTGGAATAATAAACAATAGTTATGGCAACTATAGCATTGGAAGGAATTAAGTTTTATGCTTATCACGGCTTTTATAGAGAAGAACAATTGGTTGGGGGCTATTATGTAGTAGATGTGTATGTCAATGCCCAAATAGGCCATGCTGCCCGTCAAGATAACTTGGATACTACCATCAATTATGAAACCGTGTATAGAATTGTTAAAGCTCAAATGCAGCGTAGTTCTAAACTGATTGAAGCCGTAGCCCAACGAATTATTGACAATATTGTAGCGGTTTGCCCAACCGTGCAAGGAGTACGGGTTAAGGTGGTTAAGCAGCATCCACCTTTGGGGGGCGATGTTAGGCAGGCTTATGTAGAGTTAGATGAGAATTATGTCGTTAAGTGTCATCGTTGTGGGCGTGCTTTTTTATCACATAAGCGTGGTGACTGTTGGACAAAACACGGCAGTGTTTATCCAGAAACAAGGGTTATGCTAGAGCGAAAATTTGGCCCCAATATTTGTCGGAGTTGTCTAGCACCTCATTTTATTAAGGATAGACCCGAATAAAGAGGCATCTATAATTGATCTATAACTTGGCTTGCTTTTCGTAAGTATAAAATTGGCAATAAAAGTTATCTTTGTTATAAGTACCAAATATAAGACAGGACAACCGCGTCTGTAGCAAGCGTATTTAAATAAAACCAACCTTAGAAAATAAGGCACAATTGCACGCTACTGTTTTTGGCTGTACGTGTCAGGCACTTTTGACATTCCTAACACCTCATCCAGTATTTTTGTCCTGTATTAACAGTATCAAATATAGATCACTTATTATTTAAGAAAGAAGTTAAACAAGCAACTTCAACAACACACAAAAAAATGAAAAGAATCAGTATTTTAATCTTATGTCTCTTTACTTCCTTCTCTATGATGCGCTGTGATACACTACAAGGCATTGTTGATTCGGCATTGTCCACAGGTGGGAGTTCTGGAGGCTCTGGTCTGAGCAATGACCAAATTATTTCTGGCCTCAAACAAGCCTTAACCCAAGGAACTTCTAATGGGGTAAAGGTATTGGCTGTCCAAGATGGATTTTTTAAGAATGCTGCTGTTAAAGTATTATTCCCACCCGAAGCTCAAAAAGTAGAAAAAACATTAAGAGATGTTGGTGCTGGCCAATTGGTTGATGTAGCCGTCGAAAAATTGAATCGTGCTGCTGAAGATGCGGCTGTAGGTGCCAAAGATATTTTTGTCAATGCGATTAAGCAAATGACCGTCAAAGATGCTATGGATATTTTGATGGGAGCAGATAATGCCGCTACCAGCTACTTGCGCAAAACTACCACTACCCAATTGTTCTCTTCCTTCAATCCAGTTATCAAAAATTCCTTGAACAAAGTAGGGGCATCTGATGCAT
Organism: Aureispira sp.; assembly: GCA_045105775.1. Taxonomy (GTDB): domain Bacteria; phylum Bacteroidota; class Bacteroidia; order Chitinophagales; family Saprospiraceae; genus Aureispira. The sequence continues at coordinate 17,186 of JBGCDW010000236.1, read as the reverse complement.
GGACTACAGTAATGACCAATTACAACAAAATTCCATTTGTAGAAAAAGTAAATCCAGACTTGGATGATTACGTAACCAACAAGGCCATGGATGGTGTATTTTTCATGATTGAAAAAGAAGAACGTCTAATTCGTAAAGATCCTGTTAAGCGTGTAACAGAAATCTTAAAAAGAGTATTTGCTATGCAAGACAAAAAATAGTTTTAGGCAACTGCCAAAATAACTATCAATATTACCATACAACTTGAAACATTACTGCGTTTATAAGGGTATATCCTTTAATAATAACTAGAAGCAGGATGTTTCAAGTTTTTTTTGTCCCACAACTTCTTTGTACCTTAGTCCAGCTATTTTGAATATGAAGCACTATTTACCTTTTTTAAGACTACTTAATTTTAGAATAGATATTACTTCGTGCAACTTCTCATGAGGTACAAAACACAACCGTATGCAATTATTACGAGCACTTGCCATTTGTAGTGGTGCCCTCTTATTATGCTGTACAGAATCATTGACAGCCCAATATCTTCGTCCTGTTCCATTAGAATACAATATACAATTGCAGGAACATGCGCACAATAACCCCCGAACTGCTGCTCGCAATTATCAAGTCTGTCCAACAGACACCCTAAACCTCCCATTTTTTGAGGATTTTGCGACCAGAGGAGCAATTTATCCCAATTGTAAGAATTGGCAAGACAACCATGTTTTTATCAATGGTGATATGGCTTACAATCCGCCCTCAGTAGGAGTAGCTACTTTTGATGGCCTGCAATGGGATGGCTCTCCTTATGATATGGGAGCACCACTCGGAGCAGGCAGCCCCGCAGATACATTGACTTCACAAGCGTTGAATTTGGCAGGCAAGACGGCAGCAGATGCCATCTATTTGAGTTTCTTTTATCAACCACAAGGATTGTCAGATAGACCAGAAGTACAAGATTCTTTTTTCTTAGAATTTAAAAATAATAATGGGGAGTGGGTACGTATATGGGAAGTATCAGGACTCCCCAATACCGTTTCAGCTCTTCAATTGACCCCTTTTGAGCAGCAGTATGTTGCTATTGATAATGCCGATTATTTGTACAATGGCTTTCAGTTTCGCTTCCGCAATTTAGCAACCATTACAGGCAATAATGACCATTGGCATTTGGATTATGTGCTTATTGATGACAATAGAACCAACAATGCAGATCCATCGCATCCTACCTATGGCAGTTCGGCAGATGTAGCCTTTACACATCGCCCCAAAACACCACTCAAAGATAGTCTGACAGCTATGCCTTGGCGACACTTTAGAGCGGCTACGCGCAAGTGGGCCAATGAAGTAGTACTGGAGCAATTTAACCACAACCACAGTCAAATTGCAACGCTTGACCGCCAAGTAATGTTGGAAGAAATAGACCCAAACAGTACGCTGTTACTAACCGAACCCATTCCCGCAGTAGGCGCGTATGGCCCTAGTCCCAATACAGACGATAGCTTAACGCACACTATTGTCAATCCTATTGCATCGTCGTTCCTGCCCAATGCCAAAACTACGCTTAGAACTACTCAAATGATTTTGAATCCTTTTGGTTTTCAGAGCAACCCCATTTATGAGAGCAATGACACGGTAGCACGCGAAACCATCTTGCACAATTATTTTGCTTATGATGATGGCACGGCCGAAACAAGAGTTATTGCACAGGGCTTGGGAACTCAAATTGCAGTAGAATTTACCGCAGAAATAGAAGATACTTTACAAGGGGTTTATTTTCATTTACCTCATTTTAGAGATATTGCCAATCAAGGGGATTTTGTGAATGTCAAAATTTGGTTGGATAGTTTGAGTGATGATTCAGAGGTATTTTCTAGAGATTTGCACCGTTTGCAATATCGTTGGGGATACAATGGATTTTATTTTGTGGATATGATTGATTTTTCTGGCAACAAATTTTTGATTCCAATTCGAGCAGGGCAGAAATTTTATGTAGGTTGGCAACAGTCTTTTGGACCAGCAGTACCTGTCGGATTTGATAGAAGCACCAATAACAGTGACAAAACATGGGTAGGAGTTGGCAATGTATGGACTCCCTCTACATTGGAGGGCAGTGTGATGATTCGGCCATTATTATCTCCCAACCTCAATTTTGTTGTAAACCCGATCACACAAATAAAAGAAGAGATCCAAGCAACTTTAGCGGTATATCCCAACCCTGTACAGTCATTGCTACACCTAAAATTAGAACAAAGTAACCCCAATACTGTTTACCAAGTCAGCGTACACGATTTGATGGGCAGAACCGTTTATCAACGGGTATTAGAAGAGACCATTGATGTGAGCCAGTGGCAGGCAGGATATTATATTCTAACGCTACAAGACGAAGAAGGACAGCTCATAAGTCAGCATAAACTCATCAAACATCCGTAAACGCGTTAGGAATTGATATATTAACATCAAGACAGATAAGAATACAAATACTATGAGCAGTTGCGTTTTTATTTGCTCCAGACACTAGAAGAACAGAATTAAAACATGAAAATAGATATTTTAGCAATAGGCGTTCATCCTGATGATATAGAATTGGCTTGCTGTGGTACCTTATTGCATCATATTAAGCTGGGAAAGACCATTGGTTTGTTGGACTTGACTTGTGGAGAATTGGGAAGTCGTGGAAGTGGTGAGATACGCTTACAAGAAGCGACCAAAGCATCGGAAATGATGGGGGCAGCCGTGCGCGGCAATTTAGAAATGCAAGATGGCTTTTTTGAATATTCAAAAACCAATGTTCTCAAAATTATAGAAATTTTGCGTTTGATGCGTCCAGAAATTGTCTTAGCCAATGCCGTGTCTGATCGACATCCCGATCATGGGCGCGCAGCCAAACTGGTGGCAGATGCTTGCTTTTATGCTGGTTTGCGTAGAATTGAAACAGAGTGGGAAGGGGAAGCACAGCAAGAGTGGCGACCCAAAAATGTTTACCACTACATTCAAGATCACAATCTAAAACCTGATTTTGTAGTGGATATAGAGCCTTATATGGATCAGAAAATGGCAATCATTCAGGCATACAAAACTCAGTTTTACAATCCTGAATCTACAGAACCAGATACACCAATTTCGGGCAAAGATTTTTTGACCTTTGTTCGAGCCAAGGCCGCTACTTATGGACGTGCCGCAGGTTTCTCTTATGGAGAAGGCTATACCGTAGCCCGTCCAATAGGAGTCACCAACTTGTTTGATTTACAATAATTTTATATTTTACAGTTATTACAGCTATGTCAGCTGTTTTTTAATACAATTTTATGCACACTGCAACCGTACAATATTTGGGGGAATTACGCCTGAGAGCCACTCATCTAAAATCAGGAGAAACCTTTATTACAGATGCCCCTACTGACAATAATGGGCTTGGAGAAGCCTTTTCGCCAACAGATACTGTTGCTACTTCCTTAGCAACTTGTATGTTGACCATTATGGGTATTCGGGCGGCCAAGAAGCAAGTAGATTTGCATGGTGCTACAGCCAATATTACCAAGGTAATGGCCTCGGATCCTAGACGTATTAGCAAAATTATTGTAGAGGTACGTTTACCCAAGTTGAACATTGATCCTCAATTTCAGGAACTGCTAGAGTTATCCGCAGCCAATTGTCCAGTTGCTAAGAGCTTGCATCCTGATATAGAGCAAGAACTTTCATTTACCTGGTAGGCAAGTTAAACTTGCACAAACAAAATAAAATTATGCGTTATTTCTGTTGTATACTGATGTGTTGGCTTTGGGTAGTAACTGGAGCAGCACAAGGAACAAAAAAAGACAACCCTAAAGATCCAAGGTTTGAGTACAATGCAACCGCCAAATCACCTATGGGCTTTCTGATTGATTTTTCTTATGGCATGCAACTGCCTCTTGCCGATATGCAAGAAAATTTTAAGTATAATTTTAATTTGGGTGGAAAAGTGCAATATATTCTATCCAATAATTTGGCTTTTGGTCTGGTAGGAGATTGGCAGTTTGTAGATGACATCAAAACAGATGTAGTAGCCAATCTAAGAGAAGAAGAGGGATTTTTGATTGATAAGTTTGGGGAGTTGGCAGATGTGCAATTAGGGCAACGTGGCTTCTTTCTGGGGGCAAGTGTTAGTTATTTGATTCCTGTACTCAAAAATTATAAACGCTCAGGAATAGAAGTGCGCTTTGAAGGCGGCTATCAGCAACATTGGGTTCGGATTGAAGTTATTGGTGGGGAGGTTTACGGCTTATCGCCAACGTACAAAAAAGGCTATGATCGTATGACAACAGGCCCTGCTTTTCGGCAGTATATTGGCTATCGTCACTTAGACAAAAATCGATTGTTAAACTTCTTCGGAGGGTTTGATATTATGCAGGCATTTACCAAAAATAGAAGAGGGTTCAACTTTGATACAGGCTTGGCCGATACACGCAATCGCATTGATATATTGGTTGGTTTTCGGGTAGGATTAACTTTGCCACTTTATATCTATACGCCCGAAACACAAGATGATATGCGCTTTTATTAAAGCAATGTACTAAGTGCAAATCTTACCCTCTTAATTATCAATTTTTTAAATAGTCAATAGTATTCGTTACTAAAAAACTCTAGACCACAGTAAAAAAAAGGAATCAATCCAACTTAAGGGATGACTCAATTTAGATTAGTCTTTTGAGTTGCGATACAACAAAAACAGAAGGGAAAGCTAATGCGAAAAAAAAGAAAGCAGCAGAAAATTTTTCTGCTGCTTTCTAAATTTATAGTCATTATTAGTAGACGCAATAATTTCTTACGAAATCTTACATGTATTCTTCTTGCTGATGTTGAGCATTAGAAACTTCTACCATCATTACTTGTTCACTCAAGGATAAGTCTTTCCCCAATTGAATGGGATTATCTAAAGGAAGCAATGCTTCAAAGGTAATTCCTTTATAGGCATCATTTAGTTCAAAAGAATGCACTTGCTTTAAATTATAAGTTTCTATTAAACTTTTGATTGTGGTATGATCTGCTAACAAATGTTCTTCACTACCTTCATAGATAATATCAAAACGAGGTAATTCTTCCATGTTATCAGAAAATGAGCGACTTTTGCCAAGCAGTGTTTTAGATACATCTAATTGCTGTAACATAGAGGTACTAGTAATATCTTCTGTTGGCTTGTCATTACATGAACTTAATAACAAAATGGAAAGCAAGGCGAATAAAACAGATAGTGATTGATGTCTTATCATAGTGCGAAATTTGAGGTAGTACATTATAAAAGTACTTTGAAAATAGAAGTTGTACTGATCGGGAGTATATACTAGGTGTAATTTGAGTTGGTTAGTCCTCAAGGAACTCTAATATAAGCTATTTTTTTATGAAAAGTGCATTTTAAAAGGCATTTTTTTAAACAATAGACTGCTATAAAATAGTTTGTTGAATAATAGATTAATTAGTCCGACTAGTCTACTTGTTGTAAGTATAACCAAAAGAAAACAGAAAGGCAAATAATTGCATAACTATTTATAATTGAAGTAGATATCAAAAATACTCCAAGACCCTTGAAACATTTTTGATTTTTTATCTTAAAGTGAATTGCTATTATTAGATTATTAATACATGGGCGTATTGTGAATTGCTGCCAAGAACTCTACTCGTGTAGCAGAATCTTGAAATTTTCCTCCATAAGCAGTGGTAACGGTACTACTATTTATATCTTTTATGCCGCGAGAGGATACACAGAGGTGTTTAGCATCAATATAGACCGCTACATCTTTTGTGTCTAGGATTGTTTGTAGTTCGTTTAGAATTTGCATACTCAAGCGTTCTTGTACTTGTGGACGCTTGGCAAAATGTTGGACGATTCTATTAATCTTAGATAGACCAATTACTTGACCATTCGAGATATAAGCAACATGGGCTTTTCCATATATTGGTAAAAAATGATGTTCACAAGTGGATTGTAATAAGATGTTTTTTTCTACCAACATCTCCTTGTATTGATACTTATTGTCAAAGAGTGCAACTTTAGGTTTGTTGGCAGGGTTGAAACCACTAAAAATCTCTTTAACATACATCTTTGCAACTCTGTAGGGGGTACCTTTTAAACTATCATCCGTAAGATCTAGACCTAATACTTCCATGATCTCTTTGAAGTGATCTTGAATGCGTTCAATTTTTTCATCATCTGACAAATCAAAAGCATCAGTACGCATTGGAGTATCTATAGAAGTCAAGACATGTTGATCGCCCATCTCTTCGTAAGAGATTTTAGTCTCCGTGTCCAGCATTGTGGTTATTTTACCGTTTTTCATTATTGAAAATTTTAACCCAATTAAATTGGCTCCGTTAAAAAATATGAAGTTTGTATAACATGATATAACATGATTTAATAGTTTATTCGAGAAAATACTCTATATCATATTCTTCTTTGTCCCTCCAAGTTAAACTGTTTATTAGAGGTTCTGTTCATCTAAAGTTTGTATTAGATAAAAAATTGACAAACAAATTTTTAGCCATAAACTACTTTTTAGACTCAATAGATAAAGTTATTAATAAAAATGGAGGGATTACACGATTTATTGTCAAGAATTTGAAATAAAATAGTATGATAGTGTTGTATTTTTTTACTCATGCAGTAAAAGTTATTGTAACAATTATAATTACATAGGACATAACCCAATTTGTGGTAAGCTTATGAAAATTACCTAAAATTAAATCACTAGTACTTTGGATAGCTGCTTTAGAATGCTTTTTTTAGAGTAGATTGTTAGTCATATAACTTAGCATTATGAAGCCTATACTACTAAACGTGCTCTTTTTTTGTTGTTCTTGGGGATTGATGGCTCAAAACGGAATTCCTCAGAATGCAGGGGCGAGGGGAGCCGCTCTGTCTAATGCATCTCTTACCTTTACAGACATCAATAGTATTTTTACCAACCAAGCAGGCTTAGGTTATTTGGAACACTTATCTTTTACCGCTTATGGTGAACGGCGTTTTTTGTGGGCAAATGGGCTCAACTCTTTTCTTGTAGGAGCGGCTATGCCCCACAAAAATATAGGCACGGTTGGACTTAGTTTGCACTATTTTGGTTATGGTGCTTACAATGAGCAAAAAATAGGATTGGCCTATGCCAAACGCTTGTTTAAACGCTTTTCTATAGGAGCACAATTTAATTACCTCGCCACGCGTATAGGCGAATATGGAACGGCACATAATGTAACCTTTGAATTAGGCATCCTAGCCAAAGTAACAAAGCATTTTCACTTAGGAGCGCATGCCTTTAGCCCCGTCCGAATAGAAATGCCTAATGGCGACATTATTCCTTCTATTTTTAAGTTAGGGGCTGCTTACATCCCATCCAAGCAATTGCGCTTGACCGCAGAGGTAGAAAAAGACTTAGAGCGTCCCTTGAATGGGCGATTTGGAATAGAGTATCATCCTATACCTGTGCTGTATTTGCGTGCTGGAGTAGCGACCACTCCTGTCATGGCAAGTTTTGGATTGGGGCTGCATCTCAATGCCCTCAAAATAGATATAGCCAGTAGTTATCATCAAGTGTTGGGTTTTACCCCAAGCCTCTCGTTGACCTATGAAGTCGGGGGTAAAACTTCTAAAAAAACTACTCCTCAATAATTCCAAATTAAAAACTAGCGTTATTATGAAATATTGGATAACAATCTGTTGTTTGGTTTGGCTGGGGGGCGTGATGGCACAGAAACCACCTAGCAACAAAACAGAAGAAAACGATGTCAACAGCAGTACGCAGTTTTTGATTGAAAATCTGGTACAAGAGAGCGAGGGAGAAAGTTTTGATTTTGATACTCAGTTTGAGTATTTAGAAGCTTATCGTCAGAATCCCTTAGATCTCAATAAGGCTAAGGAACAGGAATTGGTGGCCTTTGGTCTTTTTTCTGCCATCCAAATCCAAGCATTATTATTGTACAGAGAGCGTTATGGACAGATTTTCTCCTTGTATGAATTGCAAGGCATTCCTACCTTGGATCAGGCCACGATTGTACGCCTAACGCCTTATGTGACGGTAGCAGCGGCCAAAGAAAAGGAAGCGATGAATTTCAAGAAAATGTTTAAATACAGCCGCCATCAGATATTTGTACGGTACCAACGTATTCTGGAAGAACAAAAAGGCTTTAGCGCACTAGAACCAGGACAAACAGGCACCCGTTTTTTGGGTTCGCCCGATAAACTATACGCGCGTTACCGACTTTCGTACAAAGATCGTTTAAGCTTGGGCGTAACGATGGAAAAAGATGCAGGGGAGGAGTTCTTTGCTGGTTCCAATCCTCAGGGATTTGATTATTACTCGGCCCATCTCTACCTCAAAAACCTAACAAAAAACGTACACAGTGTTGCGGTAGGCGATTATCAAGTATTTTTTGGACAAGGCTTGACCATTTGGGGTGGTTTTGGCATTCGCAAGGGTGCACAGGTTTTGGACATCAAGCGGCAGTCCTTGCCCATTAGACCCTATACCTCCGTCAATGAGTCTATTTTTATGAGAGGAGCGGCGGCTCATTTGGAGTTTCTAAAAGAAAAAAATCTAGAAGTAACAATCTTTGGTTCGTACAGGCGTAGAGATGCCAACTTGGGCATAGGGGTAGATACGCTTTTGGATGATTTGAACTTGGATGTGCCCGTGAGTTCTTTGCAGACCATTGGCTTTCATAGAACACCCAATGAGATTGAGGATGAGAATGCCATTGGCAAGTTTACGACAGGGGCGCGAGTGGCTTATTCGGGGCGTTCTTGGCATGTTGCAGGCAATTTTGTGTACAACCAATTGAGCAATGAGTTGCGCCGCGATAATCCTGCCTTGTACCAACAGTTTGAATTTGCAGGCAAAGAGGGATTCAACAGCAGTTTGGATTATTCTTTTCGATATAGGAATGTGCAATTTTTTGGAGAAACCGCCATCAATGAGCAAGGGGGAATTGCGACCATCAATTCTATTTTAGCCGATTTAGACCCTCGGGTGAGTTTAGGCGTATTGCATCGTCATTATGATAAAAAATACTACACCCTCAATGGCAATGCCTTTGGCGAGCGTACACGCGTAGGCAACGAATCGGGCTTGTATATTGGTATGCAAACCCGTTTGGGCAAGGGCGTAGAACTCAATACTTACTTTGATATTTTTCAATTTCCTTGGTTGAGTTATAGAGCCGATGCCCCCACAAGAGGCTATGAAATTTTTACAAAGTTAGAATACAGCCCCAATTATTACATTTCGGCTTACACCCAATACCGATTTGAGCGCAAAGGCCGCAATATTTCGGGCAATACTACCAATATTGACCAAATCATCAACAACGACCGTCACAATCTGCGTTTTCATTTTGCCTACGATGTATCGCGCCAATTTGCCTTGCGTACACGCATAGAATTTACCTTTTTTCAGAATGATGAATTTAATAAGGGCATGATGCTGTATCAAGACTTGGTGTTCAAACCCCAAAAATTGCCCCTCAAAATTCAACTGCGTTTGGCGTTTTTTGATACCGATAACTTTGATACGCGTATTTATGCCTATGAAAATGATGTGCTGTATGCCTTCTCTGTGCTGCCTTATTTTGGTCGAGGCCTGCGGTATTATTTCAATACCAGTTGCAAAATCAACAAACACCTCAGCCTCTGGCTGCGTTTCTCGCAAACCTATTTTGCCGATAGAACCGTGATTAGTTCGGGTATCAACTCTATTGAAGGGCGCACCCGTTCAGAAGTAAAAGTGCAATTGAGAGCTAAGTTTTGATCTTATTGACGAATAAAAAACAAACGATTAACATACACCAATACGCCTATAGATAAAGCATACTCCCAATAACTGCGTTGGATTTCAATTCCTAAAATATGTTCTTGGTTCGATTTGGTACCCTAGTTACTTCTAGTCATCAGCCACAAGGAGGAGGACTTTATCCATTTGTTTTTGTAGCAGAATCTAAAGGAGAAAAAAATCATTGTGGCCATGGTTCTACATCGATTAAAAACGCTTCCTTATTTCAGATGATAATGATTTAGAAAAGCAGGTTCTTTGAAAGTTAAGAGGATTATTTATAGTTATTAGACATTATCACGACTAAATTCGTAGCGAAAAAAGCATCTTTTTACTTCGTGAGCCCTTCGGGGTTCCCTCACTCATCGTTAAAAATTGATTCCATAGCACTGCTATGAACTAAATACGCTAGTACTTTTACTTACGTGAGCCCTTCGGGGTTGTACCTTTTAGGTACAACCCACGCAGATCGCTTTGCGAGTGCCTTGATTGATGAAAAAACCTTACTTTTTGTCTCTGTACAACTCCAGTCGTGATAATGTCTATTTAGTAAATTTAATCTTTTTCATTGTTTCTTTAGTTTAGCTAAGGATCATAGATGATAAAAGGAATCTTGTCTTCAAAAAAAAGATAAGTTTTTTTTACTACAAAGCCAGATGTACATCCATTATGTTTAATTGTTTTTGAATTCCCTCGCACACAACAGTCTCGCATATATGACGTGACCAGTTTTTGTTGGTCATGGCCATTATTTGCAATATTATATTCAGTTTTTATTTTTCTTCTTTTTATAGATTACGTCAGTTCTGATTACATATTTTGTCCCTTCTGGAACGGGACACCCTTCATGTTTTTGTTCGTGGATAAAGCACAAAGCTGTTCCTGTTTTTGGATGAATTGTTACGTCGTCAAATTTCGTTTCTCCTCCTTCATAATCATCGTTTAGATAAATCATAAAAGTTATTCTACTTTCTTCTTCTTCACTTCTTTTGAATCGTCCGTCAATATGTCTTTTAAATCGTTGGTTTGATTCGTATTTGTAAAATCTGAATTGCTCATTTAATCCTATTGCCTGATTATCCTCTATTTCGTTTGGACAAAATTGTTTTAGTATTTGCCAATATTGATTGGCAAGATTTTCATCTTTATACATCAATCTGTAATTATTTCGTATTCCTCTCATCATTTTTGCTCCACTGGTTAAACTGACCTTTGCTTCTTCATATCCTTTTTGTTCACTAAAAAGTAGTAAGTCTTCACATTCTCTTTCGGAAAGAAAATTTTCAATGGTCTAAATTCTTTCGTTGTGGTATTTTGCTTCCATATTTATTTGCTTAAAGATTTTCTTTTAGTGATTGCCTAGAACGGCGTATATTCGTAATATTCTGACTCTCATCTGATTTTCATAAAAGAAACATGTAGGATCAGGGGGTGTTTAAAATTAAATAATATGAAAGAACAATGGATTGGTCTAAAACGAATTATTTGTGATATTTTAATGTTTTACAAATGCCCAATGTATTTTTTTATTATAGTTTTAATACTTATAATGAGTCCTGTTCTTTCAACTTCTGCTCAAAATTATATTTCAGCAGTAGAGTATAGACAAACTCCTCCCATTGAAAAAGTAAAAAAGAAATCAAAACGAACAAAATATAGCGCTTCAAAAGGGAAAAAGAAATTACAAAATAAGCATCAAAACAACTTCAAATTGTTTCAGAAACTTAATAAACCAGGTTTCATCGTAATGATAGTTTTTGGCGCGCTATTAATTTTGTTATGTATATATTTGATTTTAAACTTTGCTCTATTTGGTCGTTTTTTAGGAGCAGGTAAATTTCTAGTCTATATTGGTTTTAGTTTAATAGGGCTATTGGGTATAAGTCTTTTTGTACCAGGAGTAATTTTTACTAAAATATACAATTCTAAGAACTATATAGCAAAGCAAGCAAGACCTGAAAATAAATATTTAAAACTTGCGATGAAGATAGCCGAAGCAAGAAGCATTATAAATTCTTATGGAAAAAGAACAGATAAGAGAGCGAAAAATGTAAAAGCAAAGCAACAAGTAATAATTAGTAGGTGTAGGGAAGAAATGAAGTTGATAAAAGAAAATAGCCCTGAATTGATACATGCTGAACTCAAAATAAAAATAGCTCAAGCACAAAAAATAATAAAAGCATATGACAAAAGAAAAGATGGGAGAGCAAAAAGAGTAAAAGCCGAGCAAGAAGCTTTAATTAAGAGTTACAAAGAAGAAATAGATTTGTTAAAGTAGAAATACTCTCTGGAGCTGCTGTCTTTTTTTAGAAACGATGCTGGTAAATTACCAATTTAAAGGCATCTTTGTTATAGGTTTCTTAATAATAGTTAATATATTAACTTTAATATATTAATAATATTATGCTCTTTTTATTTCTTTTCTGTATTCTAATGACTAGTCCATTATTAGGACAGCAAACAAGTTTTGAACTTAGCCATCATACGGTTAGTTATACTACCTATCCCATAGATAAAGAACATATTTATGTTGTCTATAAAGTAAAGAGCAAAGCTCCCCCTAATCAAATACAATTATTTACCACAGAAGTATACCAACTTCAGTTTAGCAATTTTAAAAATAACCCTTACTATAGCACCTTTCCTTTTAAAAAAGCAGATTGGAATTTTGATGGTTATGATGATCTTGCAATATACAGTGATTGTGCTGGGGGGCTAAGAGGACAACCTGTATACAAAATCTACTTGTTCGATACAACCAAACACCAATTTGTCTTTCACGATCAACTATCTGCATTATCAATAAAATCGGAATCTGGAAAACTTGAACCCCAAAAGACTGAAAAAGCAATTTATCAATACATATACTATGATACAGGGCACGATGCAGAATTAACCTATAAATGGAAAGACAATCAACTTGTCCAAACAACTGAACATAGCAATTATCACGGAGCTGTGTATCATTCAGAGAGCATTAAAGTATTTGCAGATGAGTTTTCTATAACCTTTGAGAACAAAGATGGTTCTTCATGCAAATTTCACCTTGAGTTCATAAAATCAGGAAAAAAAATAGTAATAAAAACAGGCCCATGTGAAGAACTCGCTGACTATATGAGATCCATCTATTAGGAAGTGTTTATTCATGGAACAATGGATATTCTCTGTTTTTTTTGGGGGGGGTATATTCCTAGTTCTGGTCTGTGCTCCCGTAGGGAGCGCGCGTAGGACAAGCAGTAAGCCCACATAGGGCTTATTGCCGTTGTATGCACTGTTCCATGCTGGCTTTCTTTTTTTATAGGTTTTCAATTTCTTGAATCGTTAAACCAGTTAACTCTTGAATCTCAATATTTGACATACCCTTTATTTTCATCTTTCTTGCTACTTCTTTGATTCCTTCCTCTCTTGAAGTATCGACTACGTTTTTAATATCTCGATAATACTTTAAACTCTCTTCGTATGCTTCTCTTTCTTTAGGAGTAAATTTAGCAATTTCAGCAGCCTCAAATAACTTAGCAAAAATTCTATCCTGTAATTTGAAACCGAAATCTGTTAATGGATTGATATATTTTTCTTTTTGTTCGCTCATTTTATAACTACTTAGGTTTTTTTACAAAAATAGCTATTTTTTCGATTTTGGGATTTTTTCTTTTTGCTTGCATGGAACGTCCAAGCACATGTGGAGTCTGACCAAAGGGAAGATTCCATCATGTGCAATGTTATCCTGCGTACTTTATTTGTTCATTCACTAATATACTTATTTCTTCTGCATTATCAACTATCATAAAATGGCCTGCGTTTTTAATTTTTAGTGCTTTTCCTTTTAGAGGTATCAATTTGTCATTTGTACCATGAATCCTTATAGGTTTTAGTGTGTTCTCTATATTTGACCAATTAATAATTGTGTTCAATGCCCATCTTATGAAAGCGGGATTTGTATCCTTAATTATTTGTTCGAGCAGTTTTTTGTCTTTTGCGCCAAAGAGAAACTTCAAAAGTGGTTTTGGTGGTTTTATAAGCGAATTTGGTATAACGTTCAATATCTTAGTCTTGCCAAGAGAGATATACTTTCTCGGAAGTTGATCTTTTGTTTCAGCACTTGATATTAGTATTACTTTTTCTGGTTCTATTAATTTAGACAATTCGACAGCAATTAATCCGCCGAAACTAACGCCTAAAATTCCATATTTTTCTTTTTGATTTATTTGTGCAATTAGTCTTTGTGAATACGAACTGATAGTTTCTTTAAATTTAGGTTCTATCCAATTTATTACTTGGGTTTCGCAATTTAAATTTAAGTATTTAAAAACACGTTTATCCGCTCCTAAACCGCCTATCAAATATAATTTCATTGAGTAACAGTTTTATTTATTGTCTTTGTTATCTTCTTTTTTTCTGTTCTTCAAACCATTCAAGTTGACTTTTTATTCTTTCAAGAATTTTGTTGTCTGCGTCGCCGTGAATGGCTCTTATTTTATAATTCTCTTTTGCAGGGTCAGCTTTGTTTTCAAATTTGTTAATCCCTAAATTGAAAATAGCCTGCCCGAATGTTTGATCATAATGATTAGATGAATAATCAGAAATTAGATCAAGAATCTGTTGGTGTTCTTTTTTTTGGATTGGATTTTTTCCATTCATTATCAAATTCAGCTTTCTCAATTTCAAAGTTTTGAAATTCGTTCATATCCAAAGCTTGGTCACCGAGACCTCCATAATCATCAAAAGTTTTTTCGGAATGATATTTTAGTCGGTTTCCATTTTCATACAGTTCGATTTGTTTAGTAGTATATCGATCTGTTCCTACTTCAAAGTACCAAGTTGATTTTCCCCAAGAGTCAAATTCATCACCTCTAGTTTCATTTCATTTTCGCTTGAAGTATCTGCTCATTTCAGGTATTTTAAAAATTCAATTCCTCCGATTTTATTTCCTTTTAGTACGTCAAGAATAATTGTTCCGTTCTTCTTATCTTCAAGAGTTATATTCTTTTCAAATTGCCATTCAGAATTAGGCTCATTAGGGTTATCTCCATTTACGAAATAAATGTAAGCTCTACTTTCTGATTTAGCCTTTACACACTTTGATAAAGCTGTAATTATTTCGGTTTTGTCAGGAATCTGTTCTTTTGCTATGTCAACAATCCATTGAGGATTATATGTTTCCCATTTTTTATTCATTCTCAATTTGATGTCCCAATTGAATTAATTTTTCTTTTAAAAGTGGGAATATTTTGTGGTCAACTTCAAAGGCTTCTTCGTTTTCATTTTTCATCCACCAACAGCTAAAACACATTTGTAATATTCCAACAATTTTATTTTCTTTTGAATAGAAGGCAATTGAATCTCTTAAAGCTGGAGGACACATTGCGAAGACTTGTTCATCAAAATTTTATTTTAAAATTTTAAATACCGATTTTAACTCTTCACTATCTTTTTCGAATTTACGAATCATTTTTGTCGATTTATGCAACTCTCCATTTTTATTTATGACACGTGAATTGTAAGGATTAATTTCAGCTTTTAAAGCTTCTATTTTCTTAGTCAGTTTTGGTATTTGCATGAATCTTGCAGATTCCACTTCTTTTTCTATTTTCTTAATTTTTTCTTTATTTTCTTTTTCCAGATTTACAAATTTTTCACCTCTTAATCCTGAATATGAAATTGCATATTCGAAATTTAGACTCTGAATATAATTTGAAAGGTTTTCCATTTTTTCTTTTTACTGTTTACTGGATCAGATTAGTAACTTTTTTTTATAGAAAAATAGTAAATATACGTATATTCTTTAATAATGGATATTTATGTGACTAAATGCTTCTTTTAATAAATTCAAATCAGATTCTTTGATATTAGTGTTAGATAGGCGAAGGTTTCTAATATTTTTGAATACACTCAAATCATAAGGTAGTTTACTAATGTCATTATCAACTAGACTTAATGTTTCCAAATTAGGCATTTTTTTTATGCAAGAGGGAATTTCTCTAATTCGATTTCTGTCAAGATTTAAGTATTTTAAATTTTGTAGTTTATCAAATCCTTTTGGAAGTGTCCATATATTATTGTTCGAAAGATAAACACTCTTGAGGTTGATTAAGTCAGTAAAGGACTTAGGAAGTTCATGTATATCATTATCACCAATGCTAAATTCTTCTAAAGAGCAAAGTAGACCTAATGAGCTAGGTAGGAATTTAATTTTTTTATACAAGTGAGAAGAATCAGATTCATTTATGGCTAAACGTTTATTTATGAGCAATATTTTTTCAGTATGAGATTTGGCATTTCTATAACTTTCATCAACATTATCAAATAATTCATCACCCCAGCTTAATAGCCATTTAAAAATCTCACGATATGGTCTCCATAGTTTATTTATTTGGCCAGTTTCTTTAGCAATGGTAATAAGGCTTTCTATCTTATTTACATCTGTAGTTTTTATTTGATTTCGAATCTCTTGTATTTGCATTTCATTATTTTCTTTGGTAGTGAACAACGTTAAATGTAAAATGCGTTTTAATGCATTTTTACATAGTGTTATAGACTTTTTATTCTTTTAATTTATGTTCCAGGCTGATAAATCTAATTCAACATGAGGGACTAGATTCGGTAAAAAACGTTTCATTAGCTCATAATGCGTAGATTTTTCTTTAAATACATAAATTAATTGCCAATAATGAAACCCTTTTGCTTGATATGCAAGGTTGAGATAATCCACAATACTTAACTGTAAATCATAAACAGCTTCGGCATCTGTATGTACTAACCAGATATTGTCTGTGATCTCTCCATTTTCACTTTTCAAACAGGCCGTTAGACCCCAATGTATATCAAACGGAATGAAATTGTCAGGATTATAATTATCCAAATTAGACATTGTATGAAAATATGCTTGTTCTCTACAAAAAACAGGATTAAACATGTCTATTAATTTTTGGATATTGATAAAACCACTGAGCATTTCATGTACTACTCTCCAGTCATATCCATGATCAAAATAATTCTTTATAAGCCAAGGGTCTTGTTTAAATAAATCAATTGTAATTTGATCTCTATTAGAAATACTCCATGAAACTTGTTGGCATTCTAATTCACTATATAAATCAATTAAGTTCTGATTTAATTGGACATTAAAACTTTGAGTTATTTCAGACTTTTCGTTTTTAATGAAACTTCTTATTGGGATAGCTACTTTCACTCCATGCTTCCTACTTTGTGAGAGCTCCTCTTTAATCATTTTTAATTCAAAAATTTCAATCCAATTACTCATAAATATTTAATCTTGCAGCATTTTATAATTGACTATAACGCCGAGGCTTGCCGCCGTTGTTTACAATGGCGAGTTAGCCCTAGTTCTGGGGAGTGCTTTTGGCACTCCACGGGTGGGGGCAAGCCTCGGCGTTCGAGGGGAGGCCGAAGGCATTC
>JBGCDW010000235.1:0-23210 GCA_045105775.1 Aureispira sp. | reverse complement strand
CCATGCAAACAGTACATATAACAGCTCATGCAAGTAAGGATACAAGCCACGCGCATACCATGCCTCGCACCATTCGGGCTGCCAAGAGAATAGGATACGAATGGCAATGGCGACCAAGCCTAAGAGAATCCAGAAGCTTTGGCGTTGGTGGCGATTGGGTAGGAGGGAGCTGTTGTGGTTGGACATATTGAAAGGATCTAGTGGTGGTAAGTTGTCTATTTGAATAAACAACTTCAAAAATAAAAAAGCCAAGTGGAAGCCTTTGTTTTAATTAAAAAGTATTTTATTTCTTTTTTTTGGAACAATCATTCCAAAACGCTACCTTTACACCATGAATAAAAAACAAACCATTCTCACAGCCGCCTTAAACCTACTAACGCGTCAAGGTATCCATGCGACACCTATGTCCGCGATTGCCAAGGAGGCTGGCACGGGAATGGGAACCATTTATAATTACTTTCCGAACAAGGAAGCCTTGATTAATGCTATTTATATACAAATCAAGCAAGAGGAAAAGTGCTTAATGCAAGTATCAGAAGAAGGGATGAATTTGAGAGCGCAGTTTGAGCATTATTATAAGAATGGTGTGCAGTTTTTTATGGAACATCCCAGCTATTTTCATTTTATGGAGCAAGTGCAAGCTTCTCCTATTATTACCCCCGAAAGTCGGGCTGTGGGCTATGAGGTTATGCACAAGGTCATTGTATTGGTAGAGCAAGGCCAAAAAGAAGGCATTATCAAAAAAATGCCTGTTGCACAATTGATGCCTTTTGTTGGGGGGACTATGTTGTCTTATTTGCGCTTGCACTTTCAAGAGCGTACACAAGCATCTTCCTTGCATGCTCATTTACAATTGGTTTGGGATGCCATTAAAGTTTAAAAAAATTTAACCAAAATTTGGAATGAACATTCACTCCAAGCTAAAGTATACTATTGAATTATTAAAACAATACCAAATACAAACAATGAAAAAGAACGTCTTAATTACAGGAACGTCAACAGGAGTAGGTTTTGAGAGTGCTATTTTGTTTGCACAAAATGGATTTAAGGTTTATGCTACAATGAGAAATTTAGCCAAAGCAAGCCCTTTGAAAGAAAAAATAGCTGAAGAAAGTTTAGACATAGAAGTCTTGCCATTGGAGGTAACGGATATGGATGCTATAGAAAAGGTGGTGGCAACGATCATGGAGCAAGATGGAAAAATTGATCTACTAATTAATAATGCTGGGGCAGGATTTGCCAAAACTTTGGAAGCGGCTAGTTTGGAAGAAATTGATTGGGTGACCGATGTTAATTATAAAGGGGTGGTGTATTGCACCAAGGCTGTTTTGCCCCACATGCGCGCTGCTAGAGCAGGACATGTGATTAACATTACCTCAGTAGGGGGCTTGGTTGGTCAACCATTTAATGAATTTTATTGTGCGGCTAAGTTTGCTGTAGAAGGGTTTACAGAATCATTGGCCAGCTATGTGGGGGTGACGTTTGGGATTAATTTTTCATTGGTAGAGCCAGGTGGAATTGCTACGGCATTTGTAGCCAATGCAATGACTAAAATGGTGGACGAAAATGGACAATTGGCCACAGGAGAGTACGCGCCCATTTTTCAGCAATATATGGGACGAATGCAATCGAGATCTGGAGGAGAGCAAGTTGTTTCCCAAACAGGAAAGGAAGTTGCAGAAGTTATTTTGGAGGTTGCACAACAAGAACAACCACCTTTGAGAGTTAGAACTTCGGAATGGGCCGAAAAATTTTGTCATTACAAAACAGCAGCCGATCCAGATGGTACTTTGTTGGTAAAACAAGTGGTGGATTACATGTTGTAGTGATCGTTATACATCAATTGCAAGAGCAGAACACCTAAGTCTTTGGGCTTAGGTGTTTTTTGTTTTTAATAGCAACAATTGGAACAAGTTTGGTCAATTACTCGTTTTAAATTACTCGTTATTTTTCTTAAATTTATACTCCCTACCACACTTGATGGCTCTGCCATTGCCCTCTTATTATTACCCTAATGGTTGCTCAACAAAACATTCGTTGCTATGTCCAAGTCATTATCATTCTTCCAATTGAGTCTTGTTTTTTGTTGGTTATGGTTGTACAATCCAGCCTGTAGTCAAGTTGTTCCGATTCTCCATCACAGTATAGCTGCTGATGGACGGGTGCAATTGGAGGTCAATTCAACGCCCAATCACTATTATATCTTACAAGTTCGGCAAGAGGTGGCCGACCCATTTGAGGAGGTAAGTTCAATGACTATGGGACAAGCAGGTACTACTATTATTACCGAATCATTAGAAGCATTGCCCTTAGCACATTATCAAGTGTTAGAATATCCCATAACTAATCCAGCAGATACAGATGGTGATGGGATAAATGATGTATTGGAATATCAAAATACGCCCATTGATGCGCCACTGAATCAAGCACCTCCCATTGGTGTACAGGATGGTAGAATTTATTTGGATAGTTTGAGCCGTTTTAATCAATTGTCTGTTTCGTATGATAATGTGCAATGGTCGCCTTTCTTGAATGGAAAGCGTTTTGCGAAATTTATCATTACTGATTTTCATACGGCTCCAAAGGTTTATTTTATCAATGGTAATAACCATTACTTACATGCTGATTTTGCCAATGCGGTAGGCGTGGCAGGTAGTGGAAGCACCATTAGGAAGGGGCAAGTGATTTATCATCCTACTACGGTCTCTAATAATGGTACCTTAGGGACTTTTGCTTTTAATTATAGCAATGGACACGGAGAAGATTTTGAAGTGGTACAAAAGTGCCACGAACTACTGGCGGCCAATATGCCATTTGTCAAAAACAATCTTTCTTATTTTGTAACAACCAACAGCGAGCAAGAATACAGTCGGGATTCTTTGTTGTATGAGAACTCCAGAGTATCTGTTTTGTTTGAGCGAGATGTGTATGCGGATGTAGATTATTGGGGCTTGCACGAGGCCGAAGGCTTTGGGTATTTTCGGGAGGTAGCTGCTGGACAAATTCCCAGTGCTACAGATATTGTTTTGTACAATGCCCTGCCCAATAACTTGCCCCGTGTAGGAGGCATTATTACTTCTGTTATCCAAACCCCGTTGTCGCATGTCAATTTGAGAGCCATCCAAGATGGAGTGCCCAATTGTTATATCAAAAATCCATTGGATATAGATTCTATTGCCGACTTGCTCGATCATTACATTTATTTTAGAGTAGAGCAAGGGACTTATTTTATAAGAGAAGCGACTTTGCAAGAAGTAAATGACTGGTTTGATGATTTGCGGCCAACAACCGTGCAACAAGCACCTCTAAATTTATACTACCGCGATATAGTGCCACTAGATGATATTACCTTTCATATGTCAGATGGTTTTGGGGCAAAGTGTGCCAATGTAGCTACTATGCGAAAACTAGGGTTTCCAGATGGAACCATTCCCAATGGTTATGGGATACCTTATTATTATTATCAAGAATTTATGAAAGCAAATGGCTTGTTTGATTATGCTCGAAATATGATGACACAGCCTGATTTTTATACGAATAGACAAGAAAGAGATCGTTTATTAGAGGAATTTAAAAGGGTTATAGAAGATGCTCGAATGCCTACTTGGATGGTTCGAGATTTGGGAGCCATGCAGCAGTCTTTTCCAGAAGGTAGAGCTATTCGTTGTCGTTCCAGCACCAATAATGAAGATTTGCCAGGGTTTAATGGAGCAGGACTTTACGATTCCAAAACACAATACCCCTACGAAGGACATATCTCTAAATCTATTCAGCAGGTATATGCTAGTTTGTGGAACCTGAGAGCGTTTGATGAACGAGCGTTTTATCGAGTAGATCATTTTACGGCTTCTATGGCAGTGCTATGTCATCCGAGTTTTGAGGAAGAACAGGCCAATGGAGTAGGCGTGAGTACCGACCCAATTTATCAGACAGACGATGTTTTTTATTACCTCAATACTCAAATAGGAGAAGATTTAATTACCAATCCCAATGCCCGTTCTATCCCCGAGGAAATCTTGCTAGACAAAGTATTATCTGGTACTAGTGATTATATTGTTATTCGCAATTCTAGTTTAATGCCCAATAATGAAGTGATTTTGGAGGAGCGTTATCTCAATGAACTCCGAAATTATCTGACTATTATACACGAGGAGTTTGAACAACTATACAAGGCGGAGACTAATCCTACCTTTGCTATGGAAATAGAATATAAACTTACCAAAGAAGGGCAAATAGCCATTAAGCAGGCACGGCCTTGGGTGGGCTATGAACCCGATAATAACCAAGATGCCTTGAATTCCTTGGATTTATCCTTCACTATTTATCCCAATCCCGCTAAGGAATATATTAATATTGTTTCTACCAATGCAAATTTACGTCATCTGCGTATCTCTAATATGGCTGGTCAAATCATGTACGAACAAGAATTGACCAATATTCATCATTCTGATACACCAATTAATCTTCGAGACTTTCCTCCTGGGGTCTACATCGTAAGTGGTTTTACTAGTACGGGCATTAGTCACTTAGCTCAGAAGTTTGTAAAGGGATATTAGCAAATTTTTTATGTTGACACGCCTTTCATTTTGTAGAATAATGTTAAGAAATACGGTCTATTGTATTTGCTTTGAGGAGTGATGTGGTTTATTGTTTTGGTCACAAAATTTATTTTTTTGAACAAAAAAACACGCTTTGTGTAAGTTGATTTTATACTAAAACAAAGGTGAATTATTTGTTTTAAGTATATGGCTTCAACATACAGTTGCTGCCCCCAATATTTTTGTGCCAAAAATGGATTTTGAATAAATGATATTTATTATGCTCTTAAATCACTTTTTAAGGCTTGAAATAGCATTTCCTAGGCTATAACCTCTCTTAGTCATACTATATGCACTTTTTACTCTATATTTTATGAACAAACATAAAGCAATTGTGTGTTGTGTTTACAATTAATTGGTGTTTTATGAATATTTTTTATTTGTAAAATAATAATTTTAATTTTTAACAGCTATTCTTTTTTTGTGCTTTTTTTTGATAAAAAGTTTAGGTGTTCTTTATTTTTTTTATTTAATTTAGCATGTCACATTTTATGTTTTTGCTGTAATTAAAATAAGAGAATGCCTTTTTAGATGATTCTTAGTGTTCTTTTGTAAAGGATGAATGGATGTATCTGTAGGCTTGGTATAGGCTCGGCTTAGAGCTTACTTAAAACTATCTAAAGGTTTTTATTGCAGTGTATTTAGTAATAGAATAAAATGTATTCTTATTGTATATTTAAACCATTAGTTATGATTTCCTTTTCAGAAGAATTCGATCCCAATTTCCCCGGTTTCACTGTAGGTAACTCAGATTTAATGACAATGTCCATTTCCTTCAAAAAATCACACCCTCAGAAAGGTTATATTATTGATGAGGTGTTCAAAATTTCCAATGATTTGAATCTAATTATTGGAGGGTATGAATTTTATGCAGGCCTTGCAGCTGAAGTATTTCCCGATGCTCCAGTTGATAGAGTAATAGACGCAGCCGTTTTCTTTAATTTAATTTATCAATTTGATAATACGTTTGGAGAAGACACCTTTAATTGTGCTTATACGGCAGAAAAACCAACATTTGAATTTTTAAAGAAAGTTTGGCTAGAAGGAACTATTGATGAATCTTCGCCTATTCAACAGGTAAATAATTTTCTCAATGGAATGCTTTTCTTTAGGCGTATACTCACAGAAAAAAGTAATCCTGAATTTTTTCAAAAATTCACTAAAAATTTCCTTACTCATTTAGATTACTCACTAAGAGATAATTCATATACTACAATAGAGGAGTATATGAGGTCTAGACGCTGGACAGGAGCAATGGATGCTTGTTTAGATTTATATGAGTATGTTTACGACAATTATCTGCCTAATTCATTACTAAAAGAAAATGAATTTATAAAGCGATTAAGTCAACTATGCCATTTACATGTTTCTTATATTAATGATGTAGTCTCTTATCCCGCCGAAGAGCACAGCGATCAAAATCTTATCAAGGCTTTTATGAAAATTGATGGAAATAGTCATAAACAAGCTGTTTTGAGAGCTATAGAGCAAGTCAATTCTTATGATCGTGAGTTTAGCGAACTTTATAAGAATAAAGAAGAGGAATTAAAAAAAGTGGATCCTACTTACAGAGAGAAAGCAACTAAACATGTAGAATCTATTCGCAAATCTATCGCTACTTATTATCGTTGGCAAATGAACACGCCTAGATACAGGCATCCTAATCACTTTCTTGCGGATTTTAGAGCATAAGTGCTTATGTGAGTATAGTGGTTTACAATGAAACTATTTGAAGGTTATTTAAGTGTTGATAGTCCAATCAAATCTTCAAAAAAAAACACTCCATCAAATCGGTTGATGGAGTGTTTTACATTCGTTATTAGGTGAATTGCTACATGTGCAACGGACGGTTATCAGTAGCTGCAAGTGCAGCTTCTTTAACAGCCTCTGCAAAAGTTGGGTGAGCATGGCTCATACGCGAAATATCTTCCGCAGACGCGCGGAATTCCATAGCAGTAACAGCCTCTGCAATCAAATCGGCACAGCGTGCCCCAATCATGTGAATGCCCAATACTTCGTCTGTTTCGGCATGAGAAATAATTTTGACAAAGCCGTCCAAATCAGCACTTGCTCTAGCACGTCCCAGGGCTCTGAATGGAAATTTACCTACTTTGATAGGGGTTCCTGCTGCTTTAAGCTCTTCTTGTGTTTGTCCTACAGCAGCTACTTCGGGCCAAGTGTATACCACGCCAGGGATCAAGTTGTAATTGATGTGCGGGTGTTGGCCTACCATATATTCTGCTACATACACGCCTTCTTCTTCCGCTTTGTGAGCTAACATGGCACCGCGAACTACATCACCAATAGCAAAGATATTGTTAACATTCGTTTCTAAGTGGTCATTGACGGTAATACGCCCACGTTCGTCTGTTTCAATCCCAACATTCTCTAACCCTAGACTAGCAGTGTAAGCATGGCGACCAATAGCAATCAAACAATAATCAGCTTCAATTTCTACCGCTTCTTCTTTTTTGCGCGAAGTAGCCTTGACCTTTACGCCATTGCCGTCCGATTCAACAGAATCAACCATGTGACCTAAGCGGAAATCAAACTTCAAGTGCTTTTTGAGTACTTTTCGCATTTCTTTGCCTAGATCAGCATCCATCGTTGCTAGTACCGCGTCAGCATACTCTACTACCGTTACTTTGCTTCCCAAACGGGCCCAAATAGAACCCATTTCTAAGCCAATGACTCCAGCTCCAATAATAACAACACTACCAGGTACTTCTTTGAGACCCAAGGCTTCAGTAGAAGTAATAATGCGTTTTTTGTCATAATTGAAAGAAGCAGGTGCAATAGGTTTAGAACCTGTGGCAATAATTACTTTTTCTGTGCTGATTACAGCCACTTCTTTAGACGCATCTTCGCGCTCTACTACTTTGATGGTGTTTTGATCTACAAAACTACCATGCCCTTCGTAGACATCAATTTTATTCTTTTTCATTAAAAAGTTCACCCCATCACAGGTTTGAGCAACTACTTGATCCTTGCGCGCAATCATTTGTGCCATGTCCACTGTTAGGTTTTCTAATTGAATACCATGGTCTGCAAATGATTTTTCAGCATTGTGATAATGTTCAGAAGAGTCGAGTAGTGCCTTAGATGGAATACAGCCCACATTAAGACAAGTACCGCCTAGAGTACTGTATCGTTCTATGATAGCAGTTTTTAAGCCCAATTGAGCACAGCGAATAGCGGCTACATATCCTCCAGGGCCAGAACCAATAACGGTAACATCATATTTCATACTACAGGTAATATTTTATGGATGAATAATTACTGTGCTTGTGTAAAGTATGTAAACGTTCGTATTTAGTAGCGTAACAGTAATTAATAGTTAAATCTTATTCTTTGATAAATTTTAAGTTCTTATTATAACATAAATAGAGTCGAAAAGTTCGTTTCTACAATGGATTGTCATCAACGATAACAGGTTGGACAATTGGCTGTTGTTTATGCAAGAGTTGAAGTTTAAATTCCCTCGCCTTGCGACGGCTATTGCCCACAGCCAAGAGCACAGTTATTAAGAATAGAAGCCCCAAAATAATGTAAGGCCATACCAATGCTGCTTGTAATAAGAATTGTTTGAATTGAATCCAGCCCGCTTCCAAATTACCAGACAAATCTGCCGAGAAAGTAGTTGGAACAGGAGCAACAGGGGTTAATTCTTCATAAAATGCAATAGTCAGTATACTAGGACTAGTCTGGCTTGCTTGTTCTCGCAAACTCAATACCGTCAGTTCAAGATTTTGAGCCAATTGAGCAACGCGCTCTTTGAGTAGCAATTGGTCACTCACCTTTTCTGTTTCTTTGAGTTGGCTGCGCAAATCTTCTAAGCGTTGTTTGGTAATAATAAACGCACTTTTGATGCGAAAATGATCGTTGTTAGAAGGCATTTGCCACAATTGCTTTTTGCGCAAAACAGCGGCCCAATCTCGCACTTTATCCAAGGTAGGTTGCAGTTGATTGGCCTTGGTTTGCAATTGAATAATGCTTCCTTTTTTATATTTAGCTATTTGCTCTGTTTCCTGAAGAATGGTCAAGCCTTGCTCTTTGGCCAAATCGCGAATTTGCTGGTACGTTTCCTTATGGTTGCGTACACGAAGTAACACACCCCCATGTTGAGGGGCTGCACTCAAATCATTGGTATGGGTTGTTGTTGATAAACCATTAGAATCCAAATTGAACAATAATTGAGCGGTATTGAGCAATTCTACTGCTTTTTGAGGGCTGACAGATTGTGTTGATGCTTGTTGCTGTGAGGTTAAGGTTTCTCGTTGCAAGCGCAGTGCTTTTTCAAAATCCGCCTCTACTTCTTGTTCGGCAGCAATCTGTTCGGCGCGTTGTTGGTCTTCTTTGTTGGGGAGATTGGATTGGCAAGAGCCTAAGGAAATAACTAGTAGCAATAAAAATAAATATGGCATTAGTTCAGTATTGGTGTGTAAGCAGTTTGTAGTCACTTTTTTGTAGTGTATACCACAAGTGCATTGGTCAAAAGTGATTGTCGAGAATGTTATATCAGCAAATTTAAGGAAAAAGTAAAGAAGTTGTTTATTCTGTGGGATAAACTGTGGATAAATGCGATTTAAAACGATTTACTTCCAGTTAAGTTCTTGTAGTAAGTACTGTATCCAAATTTTTGTATTTTGTTTGGAATTAATTTCATCAGATGTTTGGATAAGTGTTTGTACAAACACCTGCTTATTTTCTAATTCTATTTTAAAAAGCATTGTTTTAGAATATGCCTTTATATCATTGAATAAAACGAAAAAACCTTTTTGTTCAAAAGACATAACCGAAGCCTTAATTTCTTTATATGAATAAGCTGCATTTAATCCGTAAACAAATTTGCCTTTTTTACCTCCTGCTTGTAAAATTTTATCAAAGGCATGTTTTAAATCATAGGAATTAAAACGCTTGTCTTTTACTTCTATGGCATAATGAAACTTATTGTCTTTATAAATATCAATATCGCCGATTTCTTTGGAGGATGCACCACTTTGATTGACTTTGTGTGCAATGACTTTAAATCTGTTTGAATATTGGTTATGATACATTTTTTCTAAGGTGCCAACAATAATAGCGGCAGATTCACCTTCGTGAGATTGTTCTAAAAATTTAATAATGAACTCATAGACCTCAATCAAAGTCGGATTGTACTGAAGAGCCGAATCATTAAGAGCTTTATTTTTTGCAATATTTTCTCCTAAATATCCTAGAGCACATGCAAGATAGGCTTTGGCAGATTTGGACGTTTTTATAGAGCTGAGAATCTTAATAAGTAACTCAAGAATTACTTTGTCTTTACCTTTTCGTACTGGATTATCTTTGCTTAGATGTGTAAAACGTGCAGGCTTATTAAGAAATGGCTCATTGGAACCGCCTAGTGCTTTGTGGAGGAAATCTTGTTCAAAAGGCACCAAAACCTGATGGCATAGACTGCGTGCATCAAAGGCACCTTTTAATGAGGCACCTGCTTGAAGAGCAAGAGGGTTAACTTTAGGATTGGTTGCTTTTGCTAATATACCATTAACTAAAATGTATTTGTAAGTCTTATGATGCGCCTCTAATACTAGCTTTATATTTGCTGAAATTTCATCATACTGAGTACATCTTTGTCGAAAAGCTGATAAAATAACTTTTTCTGCCTTTTTTTTATCAATATTCTCTGCCATTAAATCTTGATTTCTAATTGATGAGGAAGATTGATAATGAATTTTTCAATTTGGTCATCAATCAAACATTCCATAATCATTCTGGCAATATGATAGGCTAAACGACAAGGTACGGCATTACCAATTTGTTTGAATTTTGAGGACTGAGAACCACAAAAATGATAATTTTTAGGAAATGTTTGAATAGTGGCAGCCTCTTCAACCGTTAATCTTCTGAGGTGAGAAGGGATTTCATCAAAAGTTATGGGCGTACCTCCTTCTTGTAAATGTTCATGATAGGAAATAATCCAATTTTCTTTATGTTCATAAAGTGCTTTTTCGTCTATGATAGGTGTTTTATTGCCCCCCATTGATGCAGGCAAGGTGGCACAGTATCCATCAATTTTGACAGGTCTTCCAGCACCATTAAATAACATTCCTGCATAAGGGGACTTTCTAAGAACGGGGTTGGAGGTGGGCGTGATTTTAGCTTTACAAAGACTAGTATTATTTCCAATGCCTGCTTTATCTAAAAAAGAAAGTGCCTCTCTAACAAAAGGTGCTTGTGTTTTGTAAGGGTGAAGCATTTTATCTAAATCTGGAATTATATTAGAATTTCCTTTAAAACCAATAAAGAAAACCCGCTCTCTAGCTTGAGGTACTTCAAATTCAGAGGCATTGAGAACAACATAATTTGTAGAATACCCAAGTGCCCTAAATTGGTCTAATAAAGCTTTTCTTAATGGTTCCCATTTTTTTAGCTTGCCAAGAGCTTTTACATTTTCCATAACAAATGCTTGAGGATTGAGTCGCTCAACCACATTTGTAAAAGTCCATACATGTTTACTTCTTTCATCATTAGGATCCATCTTTCCAGCAACTGAAAAACCTTGACATGGAGGGCCACCAATAACCAAATCAATATCTTGAAGTTGGGCTATATCTTCAAGATAATGGTTTATGTCGCCTTGATTCGTATGTGCTCCAATATTCTTAGTATAAGATTCACAAGCATTTTTGTCATAATCATTAGCCCAGACTACATTAAACCCAGCTTCAATAAATCCAATATCTAACCCTCCAGCTCCAGAAAAAAGTGAAACAACTCTCATTAAAAATGTATTTCAATATCTATAAAATTACAAATTAGGTTGAATTTACGACTTTTGAATGTTTTTGTTTTAATACAAGAGCATTATTTCTAAACAAAATTTTATCAGGAAGATTAGTTTCTAGAATTTTACTTCTGGTTATTAAATTCCACTACCTTACACAATCTCCCTCAAGCAAACAACTACAATCTCCCCAAAAATTCTTATTTTCGTGAGTTAGGCAATACTACGAATTTGTCTGTTCATTACAACTTGACACGAATCCATTACATAATCACTAGAGTATGCTCCTTAAATAGATATAAAAGGAGGCTCTAATTTTGCAGGAAAAAAAATATACATGGGTACTATTATTTCGCTATTAAATCACAAAGGAGGCGTTGGAAAAACTACTTCTGCCATTAATATTGGAGCTGCTTTGGTAAAATTTAAGAAGCGTGTGCTGTTGGTGGATTTGGATCCACAGGCCAATTTGACTATTTCTTTGGGTATTCCGCGTCAAAAGATTAGTATTTATCAAAATATAAGAGGGGAGGCCGAACTAACACCTTACACCGTGAAGTCTGGTATGGATGTAATTACCTCTAATCTAGACTTGTCGGGTGCAGAGATGGAATTGATTAATGAAGCAGGGCGCGAGTTTATTTTGCGCGAGTTGTTTGAACCCGTAGCACACGATTATGATTACATCATTATTGATTGCCCACCTTCATTGGGCTTATTAACGCTCAATGCCTTGACGGCTAGTGATACGGTTATGATTCCAATGCAGGCAGAATTTTTGGCGATGCAGGGAATTGTGAAGATTAAGCAGGTGACAGATAAAGTGCGTTTTCGTCTGAACAAAAAATTGCAGATTGGTGGCGTAATTGCTACCATGTATGACCAGCGCAAGGTTTTGAATCGAGACATTGTACAGACCATTGAGGGCTTTTTTGGCGACAAAGTATTCCGAACCAAAATTCGTAATAATGTAGCCCTAGCAGAAGCACCTAGTGAGGGAAAAGATATTTTTGACTATAGTCCTTCTAGCAATGGTGCCAAAGATTACTTGGCTTTGGCCAAAGAAATTATTACTCGAATTGAGACCGTTCCTGCTTAGGAACTATTATGATGCAACAAAAGTTGTAGAATAATAGGTTGCAACTAATAAAAGCATTTGTCATTTAATGGATTATTGACTTATTGGAACATTTAATAAGCCATTAAATGCAGTTTTATGAAGAGCGAAGTAGTGTTATCCAAATAAACCCAATGGTAAATTAGATCAATAATATGGGGCGTAAGAAAACTAAGAAAAAATCTTTCTCTAACAATTTAGAGCTGCTGTTTCAGGAGCGTATGATGGACGATAATGCCCAAGATACACTGCCTCTGATTGAAACGGTAGAACCTACTCCCATACCCCAAAAAACAAAAAACACTACTCCCACTTCTAAAAAAGGTCGTTCCAAATCAAAAACCAAACGCAAATCTTTTTCTGACAACTTAGAACGTTTTTTTAAAGACAGTTTAGAAGGGGTCTTGGATGGTGTCGTTGATGGTACCGTAACAGATGTGAAGCGTAGTATTGTCAAGAAAGGCAATCGGAAGGCTATCGGATTGGATTTATTGATTCAGCGGACTACGGAGCGTGTAGTAGAGCCCGAAGCGCGCAAAACTAATACCGCTACCAAACGCGTAACAGTAGTGTTGGATAGCGAAAAATTGGACGAGTTGAAGCGTATTGCCAAAGAGGAAAAACGCCGTTTGCATCAAATTATTGGCGACTTGGTCAATGAGTACCTAGATAATGCCAAAGAGTAGGAATGTTTTTGGGTTGGGATGGTTCGGATATTGAGGTGCGCGGCACTTGTAGCACAGATTCCATCATCTATTGGCTGTACAATAGGGGGGCTGGGAATATGAATACGAGCAGAACTTACTTGGTAACAGAAGACCACATTATGTTGCGTACAGGAACTTATCAATTAGGAATAGGAGATAGTGTAAGAGTTGCCATTTCTATTAGAACTAATTCCGTTTATTATATCCAAGCAGAACAAGACCCCATGCACCCATATAGTTCTTATGCTTCAGGTGGTATTACGGATTGTTCTGATATTACTACTGGAACCGTCAATGGAATCAGTGTTTCTCCCTATCCAGAAGATGACGCAGCACCTACGCGTTCTATTGATTGCCAACTTGGTTGGAATAATGATAATGGCAACTACAAACGGGCCGCACCTGTGGGCTTTGGGAGTTTGCATTGGATAGAGCAAGGGGTAGATTTGGAATATAATTTGCGCTTTCAGAATACAACAGGAAGCTTATTGCAACAAGCAATTTTTGTAGATACGTTAGATGCGAACCTAGATCCTACTACGTTGGTTATGGGGGCAAGTAGTCACCCTTACACATGGTCATTAACAGCAGCTGGGATACTAACAGTGGCTATGAGCAACTTATGGCTAGATACGATGGAATGGGGTTTTGTAAAGTTTAGACTAGCCCAACAGCCCAATTTATCACTAGGAACCGTAATTAACAACAGTGCATCTATTTCTTTAGGAGGCTATGAGCTTACCAATACCAATACTACCTTTCATACGATAGCCGATGATTTTATTCCTAATAGTATTATAAAACGTCCAAATACTGCCCCACAATGGTTGGTCTATCCCAATCCTTTTACAAGGGAGGTGACTTTTTCGCTCTACCAAGGATCCGTGTCAGCCTTTGAAGTTAGAATTTATGATGCCTTAGGCCGAACGGTAGGACAGGTGCAAAGTACAACAGGTGAAGCCATACAGTGGCAACCGCATCATTTGGCAGCAGGGATATATGTCTATGAAATATTGATAGAAAACAGCCGAGTAGGTACGGGCAAACTAATCACTATCCCCTAGAAAACAAGTACAAATAAGTCGTTTTTTACAAACTTTAAAACCATTACTATGTACAATTATTTATTATGTTTGCTGGCTAGTGCTCTATTGTTAGGGGCTTGTCAGAAAGATGGAATTGTTGCCAAAAATACTAGCCTAACACTTACGGGCGATTGGTATATGACCGATTATCAAGCCTTTACATTACAGCCAATACCGATCAGTTATGGAGATATTCGTTGGTCATTTGATAGTACGGCACAAACAATAACTATACAAAATAATACCAATGTACTAAATCCATCAGGCACTTATAGTTATACTCAAACGGCAACAGAACTCACGGTTGTTTTTCCAACGTATTCGCAGACCTTTGATTACTCCTTTGCTAGTGGAACCTTAATTTTATCGGATCATCCAGAACTAGATGGGCCAGTAATTACCTTCAATCGATAGCTGATTTAGCGTAGAACACCCTATTTTTTTTATCTTCTTTGACACTAGACAAATATGAAATATACCTTCTTAATAATAGCTTGGTTTAGTACTTTAATTGCTTGTCAGAAAGCAGCACTTCAAGAGGAACCTAAAACAGCAAAGCCGCAAGAGAAAATAGCTTTTTTGCAAATAGATTATCTTACCAATACGTTTGAAGGGGGCACGGAGTGGGTGTTTGGCAATACACATGCTACCTTTACTATTGCACCTACTTATCGTTCACCAGGGGATTTTGGCAACTTGGCGTTGCATTATCAGGAGGAAAATGCACTTATCTTTGATGGTGGAATTATTTGGATGGGGCAAGGGACTATGCAAACCCCTGCTACTCTTCGCCCTGCTTCGTCTTTTGCTTCCACTACTACCGTGCTGCAACAGCCCAGTTTTGAAGAGATTGAATATTCGGACTACCCTACGAATCATCCCAATACCATTCCTAATACATTGTGGCAGTCTATTCAGCATTTACAATTGGTAGCAGATTATCGGAGTAGTAATCCTAATGGCAAGGTGCATTTTTTCTTGTACACGCCTAGTGTGGGGATGGGCAACCCTGCCGATTGGGATTGGGTGGTGTATTTGAACGATTAAAATAATACCCCTATAAGTAATAATAGTGAAGAGGTCTCAGATAAACTGATGATCTCTTTTTTATTTAAGCAGCTTCTTGATTGGGGCTGTCCTGAATGGTTTGGATGACAGGATTGTGAACATTAGCAGGATCTTGTTGGTAGACATTCATAAAATAATTATAAACCTCTGGAAGTTCTTGTTTCATTTTGTTGGGAATTTGAAAAAAGTGTTCCGAACCCATTTCAAACAGCTCCATATTGGGCAAGCCTGTATACAAAAATTGATACCCTATTTTGAAGTCACGCAAATGGTGAAGGCGTACCAATAATTCTTTTAAATCTTCATACGGAACATCCTCGTCTTTGTGGCTATATTTATATTTGAATATTTTGGCCATGCCATGTAAACCAGAGTTGTAGTAGTGTTCAGCATCTTGAATTCCTTTGGCAAAATAATTAACAGAAAGCAGCAAACAGTCAAATATATCTGTGTTAACTTCTACATGATGCAATTGTGTATTGATATCGGGGGTGATAAACTCTTTGGGGAAAAGTACCACCATGCCCAAATTGTCTAGCAACTCTTTTTCATGCTGTAGCCCCATTGTAATTTGTACACCAGTTGCACAAACAAGCAGTTGAAGGTCACCAGGGATTTTTTCTAACAAGCGCATTTGAAACTGCTTTTGCAACCGAAAAACAGAAACTCTATCTTCAAAAATCTTTTTATTCCTAATGCTTAGTTGGCGATAATAAGGATTAAAACGGGTAATAATGTCTTTTTCGGATTCACTGAGCTTAGGAGGATGCTTTACATACCACCACTCATTGAGTCCATGACGCACAATGTAGGTGCCCAGTCCAATGGAAAAAGGAATGACACTGACCCAGATCATAGAAAAGGGCAATGGATAGTTATTGTAAGAAGCCAAAAACAACAAGACTGCTACAATAAAAGAAGGGATGTAAATAAATCCTGCCAACATAAGTGGTCAATTTTGAAAACATAAAAAATGGCATTGTTGTACTTAGAATACAAAATTGGATCAAAAGATACGCAAAAACTAGCTTTTGTTTAGAATTGCCATTGGCAAATTATAAGCTAAATATAAGAAGTAGGGTAGAATTAGAGGGAAGAAACCCAAAGAAGGAATGAGAGGTGAACGTATAATAAACAAGTATACGCGATTTTTGCACAAAACAACCAACAAAATCAGTCTACTAAACTATTTCCCCAAGAATAGTTGTAAGTTCTTAGCAATAATATTGGTGCTATGACCAATTTTACTTATTTTTCATCAAGGATATGTTGTAGTTTTTTTGATTGGCATTTATTTGTGAATAGAGTATATTTTTGGACAGTTTAATCTTCAAAAATAAATTCTTTACCAAATAGTTGTTAACAACATTCAATCCTGCAATCGCAATACTTTAATTTATTCAAAAATAAGCAAAAACTGTATGAAGCCAACTCGATTATTTGACATTCCCCATTATCAATTAAAGAACAATCCTCTCAGTAATTTTGTAGGCGGTAAGCACATGAAAGGGCATAATTACCATTATAGCACTAAGGAATTTGTTGAGTTGGCCAATCAGGTTAGTTTGGGTTTGTTGCAAATGGGAGTACAGCCTGGTGATAAAATCGCCTTGATTTCTCACAACAACCGTCCTGAATGGAACATCATGGACATTGGTATGTCTCAAATTGGAGTAATTAACGTTCCTGTGTATCCAACCATTAGCCCCAAAGATTATGTCTATATCTTTAATGATGCACATATCAAATACTGCTTTGTAGGGCATGGCGATTTATTGGATAAAGTACGCAAAGCACAGCCTAGTATACCGAGTTTACAAGCAATCTTTACTTTTGATAAAACAGAAAAAGAGGAAAAAGATGCGAATGGCAATGAGGTGAATTTCTGGGAAACCATTCTTACCAAGGGCGATATGGCTCCTGTAGAAAAGATTAGTAAAGACATTGATCCCAAAACATTGGCTACTCTAATTTATACCTCTGGTACTACTGGAAACCCCAAGGGAGTAATGCTCTCTCACTCTAATATTTTTAGCAACATTAGAGCCGTAGGACGTTTAATTCCTGTATCAAAAGGAGATACAGCGTTGAGCTTTTTGCCCTTGTGTCACGTTTTTGAGCGGGTTACTACTTATGCTTATATGTATTTGGGAGTGGGAATTTTTTATGCTCAAAGCATTGATACCCTTGGAGAAAGTCTCCGAGAAGTAAAGCCACATTTCTTTACTACGGTGCCTCGTCTATTGGAGAAAGTTTATGAAAAAATTGTTTCGGGAGCCAATGAAGCTGGTGGACTCAAGAAGAAGATTTTCTTTTGGGCTGAAGGCATAACGTCTTCTTACAGTTATGATTTTGAACCTAGTGGTTTGGGAAGCAAGGTCAAATGGAAGTTGGCCGATAAAATCGTATTTAGCAAAGTGCGCGATAATCTCGGAGGGCGTGTCAAAGGCATTCTAACGGGAGCTGCGGCTTGTCCTAGAAAAATGGCTCAATTTTTCTCTGCTATTGGTATTCCTGTAAGAGAGGGATATGGAATGACAGAAACCTCGCCTGCTATTGCCGTGAGTGGTTATTCGCCGCGTTTGGCTATGCTGGGTACAGTAGGCCCTATCATTGATGATGTCGTGGTAAAGATTGATGTAGATGAAGAGGCTTATGGCCCCAATGCAGGAGAAATCTTGGTCAAAGGCCCTAACGTGATGATGGGGTATTACAATAAACCAGAAAAAACCGCAGAGGTATTTACAGAAGATGGTTGGTTTAGAACAGGCGATGTAGGTAAAATGGTGAAAAAGAACAGAGTGGAATACCTTAAGATCACGGATCGTAAGAAGGAATTGTTAAAAACTTCGGGAGGAAAATATGTGGCACCTGCCCCTATTGAGAACTTGTTTAGAGAAGACTTCTTAGTAGAGCAAGCTATGGTTGTTGGTAATGATCGAAAATTTGTTTCTGCACTTATCTTGCCTGCTTTTGAAAGCTTGAAACAATGGTGTGAGAGTGAAGGAATTACTTATACATCCGATCAAGAAATTATCAAAAATCCTAAAGTTCGCGCTTATTATGAGAGTGTGGTGAAACGACTCAATCCTAACTTTGCCAAAGTAGAACAAATCAAAAAGTTTGAACTGGTGTCTGATCCTTGGAGCGTGGAAAGTGGCCACTTAACGCCTACCATGAAATTAAAACGTCGTGAAGTGCTAAAAAGTTACGACGCATTGATTAAATCTATTTATAATGTTTAAAGATAGATGACTTACTGGTTAATTGGTGTCAGGCATCAATTAACCAGATATATTTTGCATAGAAAAGGGGTAAAGCTATTCAGTTAGCTTTACCCCTCTTATTTATGTGGGTAATATCTTTAAGTAGTCACCTTTATGTAATACGGAGTATTCAAAAAGGCATATTTTGCTATTATTAAGATTATTTATAGCCTATCATTAGCAAGACGATGACATAATGATAAAAAACAAAATAGTGTGCCGTATTACATAGGTGCACTTACTTATTAAAGTTTTTCGCAAATATGAACAAAAGCGGGCGGAACATTGAGCATAACAAAATCAATTTCCATATTGTTGAATATACGTTCGTAGCGTTTTTTTGCTACCATAGAATAGTGCAACTGAATGTACTTGCTTCCTTTTTTGAGATACTTATGCGCTTCTTCTATAATGTCATCTTCAGGAATAAGAACAAATGGAATAGCCGAAACAACAGCATCAGCTTCCTCAAAACCTGCCTGACGAATATACGCGCCTAGTTTTTTGGCATCATCATTAATCAATGTAATTCTGGGGTCATGGCCGTATTTATCTTGCAATACTTGAAAGAACTCATCATTGATTTCAAAGCAAAGCAATCGGGCATCAGGGCTCATTTTTTTTAGGAGCTGCTTGGTAATTGGGCCGTCACCAGCACCCAACTCTACGATACATTTAGCTGTACCAAAGTCAATATACTTATCTTTTGTCATGACTTTGCTTAGAAATTGGGAAGACCGGGAAAAAGTCCCTATCTCTTTAAAATGTTTAATCCCTTGTATGAAAAATTTAATAGCACCCATGTAGTTGATGTTTATGTAGACAGTGCAGAAAAAAAGTCCTTGATCTTATAGGCTACTATGTTCAATAAAAATACAACAAAGTGCCATAGTAATTTGTATGTCAGGTGATTAAAGGATAAGCACGTCTATATCCAAGTTTTAGTTGATATGATTATATAAAGAAGATATGCTGTAGCATAGACTTGGTAAAAGTACGCTATAATTTTGCTTTTCAGTAACAATAGGCTGTATTTTTTGAGTTATTGAATAGTATAGTTGCTCAAAATTAGGTGCAAAAAGGATAATGAGACCAAGATGAATGAACATAATGGTTTGTGGGAATTGCTCAGTAGGAAAGACTAAAAATAGAAATAAGAAGACTTAAATTTTGCTATTAAAAAAAACGTAGTACAAATTTTGCAGAAGAAGCAGAAAAATGAGCGGTATCACAAATAATCAAGAGGCAAATCAAATAAAGTGGTATCTTGCGCACCATTTTAATACAAAAGTTCCTATTAAAGGGTTGATTGAATGATAGAAGGGAGAAAATCTAACACTTACTAAACCATTTAAAACAACAATAAGATGAAAGTAGAACATATTGGTATAGCAGTTAAAACACTAGAATCAAGTAATACCTTGTTTGCTCGCTTATTTGGTGCGGAAGCCTACAAAATTGAAGAAGTAGCTTCAGAAGGAGTGAATACTTCTTTTTTTAAGTGTGGGACTACCAAAATTGAATTGTTAGAAGCGACACATGAAAATAGCCCAATAGCTAAATTCATAGCCAAGCGTGGTGAAGGTATTCATCATATTGCGTTTGAGGTAGACAATATAGAAGCAGAAATGAAACGGCTGGCTAACGAAGGATTTACCCTATTACAAGACGCACCCAAATTAGGAGCCGACAACAAGTTAGTGTGCTTTTTGCACCCCAAATCTACCAATGGCGTATTGGTGGAACTGTGTCAAGAACGTACAGTGCAAAAGGATAATACTTAAACGACGATTTAGCACAATAGCATCTTAATTATGAGTGTTTATGTATTGGTGATAATCGGTGGTATACTGGCAGGCTTTGTAACCACGTTGGCAGGGTTAGGGTCTGTATTGACACTGTATATTCTTATAGAAGTAGTAGGTTTGGATGCTGATGTGGCTAATGGAACCAATCGTTTGGGAATTATGGCAATGGCACTAATGGCTATTCCAACTTTTTATAAAGAAGGCCACCTCAATCTAAAGAAGAGTTGGCCAATAATTTTGACCCTATTTGCAGGTTCTGTTGGTGGGGTCTTATTGGCTGTACAGATAGATAATATTGCTTTTAAAAGTGTTTTTAGATACTTATTAATCATACTATTGTTTATTGTATTAATTAATCCCAAAAAATGGATTAGAGATACGGATCATACGCATAAAATGAGTTACTGGATGCTGCCCGTGCTTCTTATCATTGGTTTTTATGCAGGGTTTATACAAGTAGGAACAGGTGCATTGCTTGTTGTATTTTTAGCATTGGTAGGCAGATATAGTTTGGTAGATTCCAATGGAATCAAACTGGTTGCATTTGCTTTGTACACCGCTTTTTGTATTTTAATTTTTGCATACAACGAGAAAATATCTTGGGAACTGGGCAGTATTTTAGCCTTGGGAGAAGGAATAGGAGCTTATGTGGCTGCAAAAGTCGCTACCAGTTATCCCAAAGCCAACAGCATGGTACGTTATTTATTAATAACGATACTCCTTATAGCAATTGTTCAATTATTTGAACTACATACCTACTTTATAGCAATGGTCTGATAATAATAGTATTGCAGCAGAATAAAAAAATCCAGCATTCATCTATCATAGATGAATGCTGGATTGCTTTTATAACTAGAAGATGATTAGAGTTTATCTACAAAAAGTGCAGAGATGGATCTATTTTCATGTACATTTCGGATGGCTCTAGAAAATAATTTAGCAGCAGGTACTACTTTTATCTTAGAGCAAGCTTGTTTTAGTGGAATGGTATCTGTAACAACCATTTCGGTTAGTAATGACTCTTCTATGCGCTGATAAGCTGGGCCTGATAATACAGGGTGTGTACAATAGGCTCGAACACTTTTAGCTCCTTCTTCCATCAAGACCTTGGCAGCTCTACAAAGTGTTCCTGCTGTATCTACAATATCATCCACCAAAATTACATCTTTACCCACTACATCTCCAATAACCGTCATTTCAGCTATTTCATTTGCTTTTTTGCGATACTTGTCACAAATAACTAAGCCTGTACCAAAGTTCTGGGCATACGCTCTTGCACGCTTGGTACTTCCCACATCAGGAGAAGCAAAAATAACATTGCTCGTATCTTGGTCTTGCAAATGGTTGAAGAAAATAGCCTCACTCTTTAGGTGATCTACAGGAATATCAAAAAAGCCTTGAATTTGATCGGCGTGCAAATCCATCGTCATAATACGGTCTGCTCCTGCTGCCATCAATAAATTAGCAAGTAGTTTGGCACCAATGGCTACTCTTGGACGATCCTTGCGATCTTGGCGGCCATAGCCAAAATAAGGAATCACAGCCGTGATATAACCTGCCGAAGCACGCTTGGCAGCATCAATCATCAACAAAAGTTCCATGATGTTATCAGAAGGAGCAAATGTCGATTGGATAAAAAAAGCATACTTGCCACGAACAGACTCTTGGATATTGGTCTGCATTTCGCCATCACTAAAGCGTTGAAGTACAACATTGCCCAAAGCTTTGCCATAAAAATCAGCAATCTTTTCTGCCAAATAGCGGGTTCCTGTTCCAGAAAAAATAACAGTCTCTATCATGATAATTGATCAATTAGTATAGATATGAATGAATAAAGAAAAAGATGCTGCAAAGGTAGCTAGATTTGAGGGGCTACCCAAAGAATATGATAGTTTTGAAAAAAGAAAAGAAGCCCTCTTGGACTTCTCTGAAACACAAATAAATAGAGTTTATGCTATTCATAAATGATATTATTTGACCAACAAATATACTATCGCCACATCTCCTCTTTCCAAGCATTATAAACCTCTACAATAGAAAGCAACTCTTTTTTCTTGTATTTTTTGTTGCGAATTTCTTCCGCCAAGTCTTCATTGTCTTTGAAATACTCCGCCAACTGCTTGTGAAAACGACCATAATTGACAATTTCCATGCGATTGTTGCGCTCCAAAATCATCTCTGTATACCCTACAGACTCTGTAGCATTGTAAAATTCATAAACCCTACAATTGACGTTTTTGGGAGTACGGCGCAACATGTATACCCAAACACCTGCTCTGGCATTAAATGCAAATAATTTACTCTCATAGACCAAATTTCCAACCGACCATTCCTTTATTTCATCGGGTCTATATTTTCTAATAGAACCATCTTTATCTTTAAAGTTGATTTCTACAGAGCTTGCAGCAGGTGTAGAGAGCATGATTTTCCCTGTTAATTTGCGGCCAAATTGATCAATTACATAATCACTTTGTGCATGGCTTACAAAAAATGAAGATATGATGATTAATGCAATGAAAGAATATTTCATAATATAAAGAAATGTTGTAGTGTGAGATAAAGTAAATGATGGTAAGTATAGACTAAATTTCAGGAAAGCAAATACCCTACCATGAATCGTATTGTAATTTTTGAATTAATTTTATTTTATTTAACTGAAGTTACGCAAGAGATGGATATTCCATCTTTAATAGATTGAGTTGCTTGAAAGCGGCTTTATTAGCAGCAAGGTAAATTTTAGACTTTATTGCAAAATGGTTTACCCCTTGAATAAACTTGAGTTTTTCCAGTTT
>JBGCDW010000234.1:0-12006 GCA_045105775.1 Aureispira sp. | reverse complement strand
CCGTTACCTGATTATTCGATACACTGTATCAAATAAGTCAGATCGCTTCGCGAGTGCCTTGATCTGAATAAGTGCCACATCCTTTGTACCTTTTAGGTACAAGCCAGCCCAGATCGCTTTGCGAGTATTCCATTTTTTTAGTTAACATTTATTTTGACCGCCTACTTATTTTAGAAAACAACCATCAATCATGAATTATTACTTTGCTCTAATATTGAGCTTATTCACGTACTCTATTTCCGCCCAACAGGCTACTACCTTTAAGCACACGATTTATTTTGATTCCGATCAAGATCAATTAACAACAGAAGAAAAAGACAAACTTTATAGTTTTGTACAAGCACACCAACAGGAAATTCTTTGGATTAATTTGGTGGGGCATACCGATAATATTGGTTCCAATGCCTATAATTTGGATTTATCACAAAGAAGAGTAGAAACGATCCAAGCAGAATTGAAATTGCTACTCAAAGAACAGCCACTAGATTCCTTAATAACTAATTTTGAAGGAGAAGAACAGCCTGTCTCAACAAATAATGATGTAAGCTCAAGAGCTGCCAATAGACGGGTAGAGTTGTTATTGGCCTGCAAAGAACGTGCAAACGAACCCATTCCCTTGGAGAAGGAGGCAGAAATTATAGCACAACCCAACCCTTACCAACCACCTGTGGAGCAACTAGAACCCGTAAATGCCAAGCAAATAGTTCGCATTGATGGGGCAGAGTTTATTTATGAAGGTGTAGCAGGAGGCTATAATCCTCAACTTATCAGAACAGGCGCACAGGCTTACAGTACTGGATTAACCACCTATACTTCCAATGGGGTTCCCCTGCGAAGTGAGGGGATGCTTAGAGTAACCCCTTGTGGAGCAGATGGAC
Source organism: Aureispira sp. (assembly GCA_045105775.1). GTDB lineage: Bacteria > Bacteroidota > Bacteroidia > Chitinophagales > Saprospiraceae > Aureispira. The sequence goes on along the minus strand of JBGCDW010000234.1, from coordinate 11,128 downwards.
GGAAAGCCCTAGATGAACCTGTTACTGTCAGAATTCCTATAGAAGAAGGAAATACAGGACAGCCTGATTTGTTTACCATTGATAATGAAGGGAATTGGGAAACAGCTAGAATATCTCTAACAACAGAAGTAAGCCAAGGCCAACGATTTTATGTGGTGACTGTGCCCGATTGTGGCTGGCTAAACCTAGATCGAAAACTTAGTGATACCGTCAAAATAGAAGTAAAACCTGTACATCAAGCCAAGCTTGCCAAGGCCAATTTTGTTAACAATAGACCCAATTATAATTACAATTTAGCTTTTAATAAGAAGAAAGTAGAAGGAACAATACACAAACCACCGACCGAATTACTCAACCCCCAACTTGCTCACCTCTATTATCAGATTAAAGAAGGAGGCCAAGAAAAATTGTATAAAATTCGATTGAGTAACCTAAAAGCCAGTCGAAAAGAACGCTATTATCCTACGATTAATAACAAAAGAGTCAGTTGGTTGGCAAGTTTATTCCGCAAGACCAAAAAACAATTGTACATTCACTACAAAGTAACCAATAAGGATTTGGCGGCCTTGGATCCTGTGATTTTGAATAAAAAATAATTGTTATAACCTATATACTAATGAAACAATCCATTACATTTTTGCTCCTGCTATTTATTAGCATCCTTTTTTTACAATGCAATACTAACAACACCAATTCAGAAGAGCATACGAATGCTGATTCGAGTACTTCACAAGTAGATTCTATTACTAGTGATAGTATGCCCAGTACATCAGCACCCGAATCTACCACTGTTGATAATGCGCGTACACAGGAACTCAAAGAGTTGGTGCAAGATTATTACAAAGAGCGCAATAGATGTATCATTGTTTCAGAAGAACCCTTAAAAGTCAAAATAAGTGAATCGGATAAAGAGGCAATTGACTGTTCAGGAGGAGGAGATAATCAGTTGGAAATGAATTTTTGTTCAGCAGCAGATGCTTGTTTAGAAATTAAAAAAACAAAAGACCTAACTGAGCAGATTCTGCAGCAATATCCTGATAAGCAGCAAGAATTTTTGGAGCAATTATGGACAACCTTACAAGCTGTAGAAGCAGCCGCCATTAAAGCAGGCAAAAAATATGAGGGTGGTTCTATGCAACCATCAGTCATCACGGCTACACAGTCTACGGAATTGGTCAAAGCAAGAGCACTATTGCAACAAAAATGGCTGTAATGTTACCCTCTACGCAACAAGGCCATATAAAAACCATCGCCTCCATCTTGAGGCCACAATTGCTGTTCATTTAGCAACTCAAAAGCAGCTCCAGCAGGACTTTTCAAGAACTGTTGGACTTGCTCTTGATTCTCGCTGGGCAAAATACTACAAGTAGCATACACTAGCAAGCCACCCACCTTACAGATAGGACTATACTCTTGTAAGATTTTTTGTTGGGTACCTTGAATTTTTTGCAAAAAATCAGGTTGCAATCGCCATTTGATTTGTGGGCTTCGGCGCAGTGTACCCAAGCCAGAGCAAGGCACATCTAGCAGCAATCTATCCGCCGTATTATGTAGTGCCTCAATCGTTTGTTTGTCTTCAATCAGTTGGGTATTGAGGATAGACACAGCAGCGCGTTTGGCGCGTTTTTGTAGTTCTTTCAGCTTGCGCGACTCCACATCCAAGGCAATTAATTGACCTTTGTTTTGCATCAGAGCGGCCAAGTGCAGGCTCTTGCCGCCTGCTCCAGCACAGGCATCTACTACAGTCATATCGGCTGCAGCTTGCAAGAACGGAGCCACCTGTTGAGAAGCACCATCTTGGATTTCAAAATAGCCGCGCTCATAACTGGGAAGTTGTGTCAATTTTTGACGTTTGGGAACTTCCAAAGCATCGGGCAATTCACTCACCAAGAGGGCTTGTATGCCTTTTTTGTCCAAGTGTCCCACCAAGTCTTCGCGGGTCGTTTTGAGCGTGTTGGCGCGCAAGGTGAGGGGAGCAATTTGATTGGATGCTGCTAGGCAGGGTGCCCACTGTTCGCCCAATGCTTGGTGACCCAATTGATCCAACCAATCGGGAACAGCATGGGCAATGGCTCTGTTTTCCTTGAGGGTTTCGTAGCGTGCTAGAATGGCCGTTTTGTCCAAGCCTTCAAATTGTTCCCAAGGGGGCAAGTCTTCGCCCTCCACAAGCCAATGAATGCCCAGTAATTGCCACCAATCTGCTTTGTTTTGAGGCTGAGTGCCCAATATTTCGTAATACAAACGATACCAACGCACTACTTCATAAATGGTATAGGCCAAAAAACGACGATCCTTGGAACCCCATTTTTTGTTGGATCGCAAGAGACGAGGAACTACTCGATCAGCCAATTGTTGGCGTATTAGTATATTGTCAAGGGCTGGAATAGCTGCGGTTACTAAATTTCGGTAGAGTCTCAATTTTTTTGTATTTTTGTATCAATACCAAAAGTAACAGAAGCACTATTGGGTATTGTTGTTAGTAGAGTGGGCATTAATCTGGTCACTAAAAAAGAGCATGTTTATTCAGACCACAAAGTTATAAAGATTTGGGCGTAGTTCGTCCTCAAACATTTAAAATTATTAGTAGTATGGAAACAATGACTAAAGAGCAATTGAGCTCTAAGCAGTTGATGGAATTAGAAGACAAATATGGAGCACACAATTATCATCCATTAGGAGTTGTTCTGGCTAAAGGAGAAGGGGTACATGTTTGGGATGTAGAAGGCAAACAATACTTTGATTTTTTATCGGCTTATTCTGCTGTCAATCAAGGGCATTGTCATCCACGTTTGGTTGCGGCTATTACAGAACAAGCCAAGACCTTAAATTTGACCTCCAGAGCATTTTATAATGATAAACTAGGCGTGTTTGAAAAATTTGCCTGTGAGTATTTTGGCTATGAGAAATTATTGCCCATGAATACAGGGGCCGAAGGGGTCGAAACAGCCATCAAAATTTGTCGCAAATGGGGCTATGAGAAGAAAGGAATTCCCAATAACCAAGCTAAGATTTTGGTTTGTGGCGAAAACTTTCACGGACGTACGGTTACTATTATTTCGTTCTCTAGCGATCCTGATTCCAAAGGGCATTTTGGACCCTACACACCAGGTTTTGTAACTGTACCATACAATGATATTCCAGCCCTAAAAGCAGCTCTAGAAGCAGATGGAGCCAATATTGCAGGTTTCTTAGTGGAGCCCATCCAAGGAGAGGCAGGGGTGAATGTACCCGATGATGATTTCTTGTTTGATGCCTACGAATTGTGCAAGGAACACAATGTCTTGTTTATTGGAGATGAAATCCAGACAGGCATTGCGCGTACAGGTCGTTTGTTGGCTTGCGACCATGATAATGTCCGTCCCGATATTTTGATTTTGGGCAAAGCACTTTCGGGAGGCATGTATCCTGTATCGGTTGTATTGGCAGACAATCACATCATGGATGTGATACACCCAGGGCAGCACGGCTCTACCTATGGCGGCAATCCAATGGCTTGTGCGGTAGCCATCGAGGCACTCAAAATTGTTCAAGAAGAGCAATTGGCGGGCAATGCCTTCCAGATGGGCGTATTGTTTAGAGGGCGCATGAACAAATTGGCCGAGAAAACAGATCTCATTACCAAAGTGCGTGGCAAAGGTTTGCTCAATGCTATTCTTATCAATGATACCCCCGATAGTTCTACGGCTATGGATATTTGTATTGCAATGGCAAACAATGGCCTATTGGCAAAACCTACACATGGCAACATCATTCGTTTCGCGCCACCATTAGTTATCAGTCACAAACAACTAGACGCTTGTTGTACCATCATCGAAGAGACGATTTTAAATTTTAAGAAATAGATATACAAAATTTGGGGTATCTGCTTCCAAATTCAAAATGAAAGGATTATCCTACAAAGGATAATCCTTTTTTTATGGGGTTTTGTGTTGTAATGAATTGATTTTTAGATTAAAATATAAAATTTGCTGTTGTTTTTTATTGGGAATTAATGCTTTTTGTTGTTGTTGATACTCTGTTATTGCCTTACTTTGCAAGCACAATAAGAAACAGGTTTACATGACCTACTCCCAACAGTTGTTGCCTCTACTCTTCGACAACTGTTATTACCACACCAAACAACAAGATTATGAGATCATTATTTGTTTACACTATATTAATGCTGGGCACATTAGTAGTAGAAGCACAACAAAACTGTCCCGTTTTTGGCTTTAATCGAGCCTTACACACCAATCACCAAGAAGTTAATTTTACAAGTGATGGAACGATGTTTTTTGATGATACCTACAACAGTATTCATCACGTTCCTTATGCGCCCAATGAACGCCCTATAGGAACTGTTTTTGCCGCTGCACCTTGGCTGAGTGCTAGAGATCAAGGGGGCAATTTGGCGGTAATGGCTCCTATGTATTTATCCCGTAGTTCAGGGTACAATCATGGGCCTATAGATATATCGCTTGGCGTACCTGTGGCTACCAATTGTCAAGATTTTAATCACATTTGGCGTGTTTCGCGCTGGGCCGTAGAACGCCTCATTACAGACTTTAATGATAATGGAGTCATTGATAATGTTGTAGAACCAGAATTGCTACAGTGGCCGGGCAAAGGCAACCCTTTTTTTGCTGCACAGATGGGCTATCCCTTGCCCAATCAAGATCTAGCCCCTTTCTACGATCAGAACAATGATGGTATTTATAATCCAATGGATGGGGATTATCCTGTATACAAGGCAGGAGTGGCGACTGCTATTGCTGAACAAGTCCTGTGGAATGTTTTTCACAGTGGAGTGGATACAAGTGGAATTATGTCTGCCTTTGATATGAAATTAGAAGTCCAACAGACGATATATGCCTTGGATTGTGGTAATAATGACATTCTAAATAAGACCTTTTTTGTGCATCACCGAGTCATCAATCGTGCCCCAATAGCCCATACAGATGTGTATTATGGCAACTGGAATGATTTTGATTTGGGGTGTAGTGCCGATGACTATGTAGGAAGCATTCCTAGTAAGAATACAGTTTATGCTTATAATGCAGATAATAACGATGATGTTTGGTGTGGTAGTAATGGAGTCATAAGAGGATATGGCACTAATCCTCCTGTGCAGGCTGTGACCTTTCTAAATCAAACCATGAATAGTGCCATCTATCATATCAATAACTCGGCCGATCCCACAGGGGATCCTAGCTCTAGTATTGGTTTTGAACGTTTATTATCAGGTGTGTTTCCCAACGGAACCCCTATGACCCCATCGGGCAGTGGTTACAACCCAACCGATACTACTACACCACCTACTAAATTTATGTTTCCCAATAATCCCAACAACCCTACAGCTTGGTCTATGGCTACCGCTAGCTTATCAGGACTGGATCAACGCACGCTAGGCTCTTTGTATAAGCCAACCCTAGTAGCAGGGGAGATATGGGACATTGAATTGGCCTATTCTTATCATAGAGATACCAATTTGGTATATTGGGCTATGGTGGATTTGATGGAACGACAAGTGGATTCTATACAGCAGTATTATGACAATGGCTTGCACACGATAACTTGCCCTGTAGTGAACAATTGTGTGGCCAATTGTGTCTATCCTGGCGATGCCAATAACAATGGAATTGCCAATGATTTTGATATTTTGGAAATGGGCTTGTATTATACCCAAACGGCTGCTCCACGGGCTCTAGCAGGCAATAGATGGTATCCCTATAATCCTCCTACTCCCATTAACAATGCCTATGTAGATGCCGATGGATTTGGGCAAGTAGATACCTTTGATCTAGCGGCCAATACTCAAAATTGGGGCTTGACACACAGTTTGTATACAGGAGCTTCAGAAGGAAGCAATGCTGTTGGAGGTGATTTATATTTGGAACGTAAGCCTGTTTTTCCGATTGTGCCATTGCCTGATGTACTAGCAGGAGGCCAGAGTTTTAGGCTAGATGTCTACTTGGGCGATTCTGCTAATGTATTGAACATGCAGGGCGTGACCTATCGATTGCGTTATGATCCTGATGTATTGGAATATCGCAATGTGTTTTACACAGGGGGAGTAGGCCGAGGTGGATGGCTCAGTGATGATGGGGCAACCATTTATTATAGAGAAATTCAGGAAAGAGGTTTGATACATTTTGTAACCACTCGATTGGACAATGGCAATTACAGTGGGCAAGGGTTAATGGATATGCTAGACTTTAGAGTCCTTCCTGATGCTTCGGTAGGAACCGATACGTTTTATACACAAATCTGTTTTGAAGAATACAAAGCCGTGCAGGCTACAGGGCGCGTATTGCCCCTCACTTCTAGCTGTATTACTATTGCCTATGCCGATGAATTTTTGAGTATACCAGCTATACCTGCTCCAGCACCTACGGTTTATTTATATCCCAATCCTGCAAGGGAGCAAATCCAAATAGATTTAGGAACAGCTCGAGCTGAACAAATAGAAGTATTAGATATACTAGGCCAACCCGTCAAAGTATATCAAGACATACAAGGCGTACATACTATATCCAGAGGTCACTTGCCCAAAGGTATGTATTTGGTACGCGTGTCGTTTGAGAATGGCAGCCAATCTACCCACAAAATTATTTTTCAGTAGGGGCGTATGGGCGTATTGCAATACGCCCATACACCCCATACGACGACTACTTGAACTCCAACAACACTTCCAATTGTGCGATCAAATCTTTAATCTTTGGATTATTGGGATGACGTTGTAGGTACTGTTGGTAGTAATTTTTGGCTTTTACCAAATTACTGCTGTTATTAGCAGAAGGATCCGACTCGTACAAACGGGTATACAACAAGCCCAAGGCCGTGAGTGAAAGATCTTTGTAACCTTCTTTTTTGACCAAAGATTCGTAGAGTTGAATACTTCTTAGTCTATTGATATTTTGATAAGCTGCTGCTAATGCTTTAATAATCTTAGGACTCTCAGGGTGGTGGTTGTACGCCTGTTGTAAGGTGGTTAGCGCAGTGGCTTGGTCGTTTAATTTTTGGTATAATTGTGCTTTTTGCAACAACAAACTTTCTGCATAAGTTTGGGCAAGAGTGGCCTGTTCCAATATTTCTAATCCCAACTGATAGGAGCGTTTTTTTTCTGCCAGTTGTGCACCTGTTAGCAATAAATCTAGTGAAATACTAATTTGCTGTCTTTTTAGGGCAATAATATTGCGTTTGAGAACACTGGGGTTTCTCTGTTTGATGGCATAAACAGACTGTTCTAGATAAGCAAGGCTATATTGTGGATGCTGTTTGATGAATTGTTCGGTTGTGCTGATAGCCGTTGTATAGTCGTTATTTTGCGCGGCCATCTCACTTTGCTGGCGAGTGGTCTGATAGGCTGCAAACAGTGTATTTTGTGCCAAAGTAGAAAAAGCTAAACACTGGACAAATAAGCATATAAAGAGTTGGTACATAAGGTAATAATTTGGTCGGTAAACATTTTTTTTACAACAGTCTCTTGAAAGTACATATTTTAGGCAGTATTTTAGGCAATTAATTGGTTGAAATTTGCGTTCTTGTTGCATTAATTTAGCATAGCGTAACCAAAATAATCGAAGCTATTCATGTCGGCATTCCAATGCATTCAAATATGTAATTGACCTTATTTTGCGCGCTATTTAGAATAAAACGGATAGAGGTAGCATTTATTCTAATCGTTTCAACAATTTGCAGTTAATGAATATTCAGAAAACACTATTTTTTGTAGGCTTGCTTCTATTGGGAGTAGCTTGTCAATCTTCTCATAATACTACGATCAAAACCAAGTTATTTTATGGAATTTGGAAAGTAGATGCTTTTAAGTTTAGAGAAGGAGAGCGTATGAAAATCATGCCTGGGGCCTATATGGGCTATCCCCAATATGAATTTAATAAAGAGGGGAAGCGCATCAAAACACTCAATGAAGAACCTGCTCCACCTCCTGAAATAGTAACGTATATACTGCGAAACGATAGTATTGTTTATCCTGACCATGCAAAATTACCAGCCGTACAAATTCTTAAATTGACCAAGGATAGCTTGGTTTTGAGAAGTGAAAAGCTGGATTGGCACCTGTATAGAGGAGAATAATATCATTGCACTTTCTTTTTTGGTACAAAAATAGAATAGAACTATAAAGGGAAGTTCCCCAACTTTATTTAAACAACGCTTCCTATCCTTTATGTACAGATTAGAACACTGGCTATCTGCTACTAGAGGGTTATCATTGAAAATTGAAAATTAGTATTATGCAAACAACATTTAGACTAACTATTCTTGTAAGCCTTTTTGCTCTATTGTGGACGCTCCCCAATGCTCAAGCTCAAGATAAAGACGACAAAAAAATTGCTAAAACCTTGGTTAAGCAACGTTCTTGGAAATGCAAGAGTCTTAGAATTGATGGGAGAGAGGTCAATGTACAAGCCATTGTTGGAGATGTAATTATGGATTTCTTTGTGCGGAAAGAAGAGAACAAAATAACCGTAACCAATAAAAAAGGCGAGGAAACTAAGAAAACGGTCAAAGAAAAGGTGAATGTTTTTCAAATGGAAATGGGTGGAAGCGACCGTATCTTTAATTATAACATCAAGCAAGATTCGGTGAAATTTATTGGCCTAAAAGGCTGGAACGACTACCGAATTGTACGTGCAGATAAAACCGAAATCGTGTTAGAGCATGTATTGGATGATAGTTTGATGCGTTGGACAATGGTGCCTAATGAAGAAGCCGATCCTAAAAAGAAGAAAAAATAAAGCTTGAAAGGGGTAAGAAGGTAAGTACTTTATGTTCTTACCCCAATCGTTTGGAAACCTGTAAGAACAATTCTACCACCAGCAAAGGAAACAACCAACTTGCCCACGCCAAGCCTATATAAACATCTGGCCCACGCCAATGCCAAAAATACGCCCCCAAAAAAGAAAAAAAGCGCAGAAAAAAGGCAGCCGTAGTCAGGGCAAAACTTCGCCACATCCACACACGATGTTGAGCATAATTGCCTCCAATGGCCGCTTTCCAAGCCAGCCAAGTCACCCCCATCCAAAGCAGCGAAAGAATCACAAAGCACAACTGCCCAGCCCAGCCCCCCAATGCCCAAAATGCCATTACAAAACCAGAAGGTGCTGCCAGGAGCAATAACAAGCCTACATAGGCTTTGCCCAACCATTGATGCAGCCGAATCGAGTAACGCCTTAGAGCAGGCCACAAACAGCAACTTCCCAGTAATAAAACCATTGGACTGCTAAAAACATGGGCATACAAGGCAGGCAAAAAATAAAAATAAGCATCTTGTTTGTCTTGCAAAAAGATAGAAGGGGCTTCCCAAGGGGCAAAATGCCGCCAACTACTCCAGGCAATAATGATAGCTATTCCTAGCCAAAAGAAGACAAAAAACAACCACAAGAGCTGTCTAACCCGCATAATTACCTGCTTCATATTTAACAGAACGTATTTGATTTTCCTGCTCTTTTAGTGTTTTTTCATAACGCAACAAAAATTGAACATTTTGTTTTTCTAACGGGGAGAGTAGGGCATCTACATTATCTTGTGTGGCTTTGTACCAAGATTCTTCTGCAAAACGCTCTTGCCACTTAGCACTCTTAAACTTATAACCATGACGGGCATAAATCTCATTGCGCATGTATTGCAAATCTTCTACAGACAAATGATTGCTCACCTCAAAATCTGCATAATCATCTTCTGGGCGTGCCTTGATTTCTTCCTTGGTGAGTTTGCGGGCAAAACAACCTTTGAAGGATGCTTCAGTCAATAGGGTGTACTGAGCCGCAGGATATTGACTGGACGTATTGAGCAACTGAATTTGTCCATCCGCTTGTAAATGATAATAGCGTCTAGTTGTTTGATATTCGTAGGGTTGTTCACTTGTATGTTTAACTTGCACCACTTCTATGGTATCATTGTTCCTAGCCTGAACTTCCGTTGGACTATCCTCACAAACAGGGTATTGCTGAATGCTTGGTATCAAAGCACTATCCACAGGTTGGTATTCCTGATTTAGGGTCACAATGGTTTGTTGAATATTTTGATAATCCCTAGACTCTACAAATGTTTCCTTAAAAGTAGTAAGCAAGGTGGTATTGGTAGCCTTATGTAGTGTTTTGACATCAGCAGTACTGTGATTCAATCCCATAGAAGTATGATCGTAGATCCATCTCGTTTCATATTCAGGGGTGATTTGCAAATCATACAAATAAGCTGGGTAAACGAAGATACCAATACTTATAGGATCAAAATTGTCTTCTAGAAGCTCCTTAAGATTGACAAAAGGAAAAATTGGTTTTTTGCCTATATGGAATTCCCAATTTTGTACCAAATCTTTGGGCTGTTGCTCCAAGGTTTCTATACTGCCATCTCCATACAATACGCCAAATTGTTTTCCAGTACGCCAATAAGCCCAAGTATGATCGGCCATAGTAGCGGGATAAATAGCATCGTACACTACTTCGAGTATTGCTTGGCCTTGGTGATTGTACAAACCTCGTTTGCCTTGTACTTCTACTTCAAACAAATTATCGGCAGTACCGCCCATGTTGTAGATTTTGTCAAATTTTATAGGAATAAGCACCTCGTTCTGAGTATTGACCAATCCCATTTGATAAGAACCCTTCATGTTTTCTACTGGCGCATCTCCTAACATTGGTGGAGACCAATCACCATTAACCACGACAAAATAATAAGCACTATCAAGATACATACCATAGGCAACATGATCGTATTCCAATTCATATTGCTCCTTGAAAGCCAAGGTTGCTTCTTTCAGTTGTTCGTTTTCTATTTTTGAAGGTGCCAATGCTTTAGGACGTATTGCTACAGGTGTTGGTGCAGTAGCAGTAGGAACTTTCTTAGTATGCTTTTCCTCTTGAGAAGGCGTGGAGGTGCAGGCACTCCAAATAATAGTTGAGAGTAGTAAGAGGATGAAAGTTTTCATGATAATGCGGGATTGTGTCAATAGAACAGAAACTTCAAATTTTTTCATAAAAAATAGGAAGGTAAAATAAGGATTTATTCCCTGTTTTACCTTCAAATTAGAGCTACTTTGGCATATTATCAAGAAAAAACGCTTGGCTAAACTATTTTTTTTAAAATAGTTTTGAAACTTCCACAAAAGTTATTAATTTTGGGATGT
>JBGCDW010000233.1:0-8458 GCA_045105775.1 Aureispira sp. | reverse complement strand
CTTCTCGACTTAAATTATTTCCTATGAATTTGAGCCAGCGAACTTGGAGCCCCAATACTCTATTGCAACTCCCCTCTAAAGAGTTGGAGTCTGAGCAGCTTATTCTAAAAGGTGTACAGCCTGAAACGGATTTAGAACGCCAAATTATCAATGACGCTCGTTGGAGAGAAGGTGCATTATGGGGTGAGCCACGCCCTGGGCATCCAGAGGGTAAAGTAATTTATCATATTCACGATGTACTAAAAAATGTAGATCAAGCTTGTTCAGATCCAATCATGCGCCAGCAATTGAGATTGATTACCATTATACATGACACCTTCAAGCATTTGGAGGAACAACAACGACCACGTACAGACTGGAAAAAGCACCATGCTGTGTTGGCACAGCATTTTGCAGAAGAGTACATCGATGATATGGCTGTTTTGTCTACGATCAAATTGCACGATAATGCTTATTATGCGTGGTGTGCTACACAAGCGGGCCTAAAACGTCAAGCAAACATATTAATTGCTCGGTTGCTCAACCACATGGGTGAACATTTGCAACTTTATTATTTGTTTTTTAAGTGTGATACCCAAACAGGAGATAAATTTCAGCATCCTGTTAGTTGGTTTGAAAAATTATTGGCCGACCAAATTACACCTATTCATTGGCCCTAGTAGTAAGAGTAAGGTGCTCTCAGAATCAAAAAAAGGCAGAATGCGTGTGCATTCTGCCTTTTTTTGATTCATGCTTATTTATTGCGAAAATAAGTAGTCTCTAAATTTACAATATCTATTTTATCAGCTATTCTCGGTTTGTAAAAATATAAATTTATGATATTTTATAAATTAACAAAATGATATGTTTATTGAAAATTCAGAAGTTTCAATAATAAAGTCATTATTCTATTTTACAGTAGAATATACATGCGTTAATTTTTAAACCGATAATAACTGCTATTTTATAACACAAATACGGAGACTAAATAATATTCCTAAATTTAAATTGTATTTGTGATTTTGATTTGTAGATTTGCATTGGAATTTTTCATCTAATTTATCACAATAGACCAAAAATGATACGATCAAAGATTAACCCTTCTACCGTTCAAGATCTCTCTTGGAAGGATTACGCTAAACTATTCGAGAAAGATATCAAACAAGCTCAAGACAAAAGCCTTGCAAAAGTACCTTTGATTATGGTTTCTGATTTCAAATTTGCCTGTGGAGAAGTCCACGCCCTAATACTACTAGGCAAACAATCAGAAATGACCAAAAAATTTAAAGACCTAAAAATGGATCCCGAACGCAAAAAGCTAAAGGATTTTTCTATTGGTTTTTGCCATTTCGATAAAGAGGAAAATGGTAGTTATAGTATTAGAATAGCTATTGAGGGATTTGGTAAGCCCAATAAAATGAAAAAGAACAGCAAAAAGCTGCTCAAAAAATTAGGCGTTAATCTCAAGGATATTATCAAAGGACAATATACAGATGAAGTCGTTCAGCAAATTGAAGAAGATAATGTCAGCTTAACAAAAGAAGAGTTACAGCAACAACAGCAAATGAGTGTAGAGGCTACTTCTATGAAAGAAGAGGATGACAAAGCTAACGATAATCAAAATGTAGGAGAAATTGCCAAAGAATTTATCAGTGCCAATCAAGAGATGACTGCCAATGTCATTGCACTACTCAAAATCGCAAACTCTGAACCTGTTACCTACACTAAAGAGCATATCGAAATCGCAGAAAAAGCTTTTAGAGCTGCCGCAAGCTTAGTAGATAAATGTCAAGAACTAGAACAGCAAGGAGTAGATTTAGAGAAGTCTGCCAAAAAAGTTCAAGCGTTGAGATTGAGCATTGAAAAAAATGGCTTGGTAAAAAAATATGAAACCATTTGGAAGAAAGTTAGTCAAGAATACAACAAGCAGGTAACGGAGATTAGCACTGAACTTCAAGCTAAAATGGATCAATTTGAACAATTGATGAAAGAAATCGATGAGGAATTGAACTAACCAATTTTTTGACAAACAAACTAAGATATATATACAATGGCTTCAAAACTAGAACAAGCTGCCCAATTATTGGCAGAAATGAAAGAAATGGCACAAGGCAATGCCTCAGCCATGAAAATGGTAGCAGCTAAAGAGGCTGCTTTTGCTAAAAAAGTCGATGACTCTATTCAATCTCAACCTCAAGACGTACAGCAACGATATCATCAATTGAAAGATATAACCAATCGTTTTAGTCGTGGTGATACGACTTGCTATGTAGATATTACCGCTCGTGAAAATGGAAATACCGTAGATTCATTGCAAACATTGCAACAAATGCTTCAAGGTAGTCCTCAGCCTCAGCCTAAAGGTACCAAGTCTAGCAACAAACAGATTATTACAACTATAGAATTGAACCTAACTTATATTGGTGGGGTTGTGTTTGATATAACCCACCAAGTTGGTACCAACTACAAATTTATTAATGTTCAATCGTCTGAATGGGGTGTGAATTTCTCTTTCAAATGGCGACAAGGAGCCGTTACTCATAATGTTAATGGCGAAATTTGTACGATTACAGTTACGGGTGTAATTGATTATATTGTATTTTGGGAAGGTTTAGGTACCGTTTACTCTGATCGTAAGCGTTATGAATTTGATGTAAATACAAAAACAGGTGATTTTGTTGCCTTTAGAGAAAAATAGATAAGTTATGACTGTTAATGCCACAGATCCCACATTAATCCTTTATTCTATAGGGTTACTCATTATAGCATTTTTTATTGTACGTTTTATTGTAAGGTGGATTCGCAGTCGCCGATAGTATACTACTTTTTACATTAAGGGTATGTTTTGGTTTCTATTATAACGTAAGAAATAGCAATCTGTTTCCTATAATAGAAGCCTAGATCATCATAGGTATTAAGTAGTCTTAAAAAAGTTCCCACACTAAAAAATGGTTCTTTTGCCCTAGCTAGTTCGGAGGCTGATTATTTGATATATTATATCAAATAGATCAGATCGCTTCGCGAGTGCCTTGATCTAGCACAAAATCTTCCTTTTTTTATTGTACGGTTTCTTTTTTGCACCTACTTATTAGGTCATTGAAATTGTTTTTAGCTTATCTGTGAAAGAAAAAGGCAGAATGCGTGTGCATTCTGCCTTTTTGTATAGGAGTACTTCTAATTTAAGTAGTTCCAAAAAAATCTTTCATCTTATCAAAAAGTCCTTTTCTTGTTTTCTTATCCGATTCATTGGGCTGAAAATTTTTGCTTTTGCGAATCATTTCCAAAGCTTTGCGTTCTTCTGCTGTTATGGTAGTTGGTACCCAGATGTTCACATGAATCAATTGATCGCCTTTGCCGTAACTCTGGATAGAAGGTAGCCCTTTGCCTCTTAGTCGGAAGATTTTTCCAGCAGGAGTTCCCTGTGGTAAATTAATCTTGACTTTACCATCTAGTGTTGGTACTTCTACACTTGTTCCAAGTGCGGCATCGGCAAAATTGACATCCAATTCGTATAATACATTGCTACCATCTCTGGTAAAGTGTTCGTGTTCTTTCTCTTTGATATTGATGAGTAAATCACCTGGAAGGCCGCCATTTTGCCCAGAGTTTCCCTTGCCACTCATCGACAATTGCATTCCTTCGCTTACCCCTGCTGGTATTTCTAATTGGATCATTTCTTCACCATACACACGACCATCTCCCTTGCAAGAACCACATTTATTAGTAATCATTTTACCAGATCCACTACAAGTAGGACAAGTAGTCGTCGTTTGCATTTGCCCTAAGAAAGTCTGTTGTACTCGACGTACATATCCTGAACCATTACAAGTATGACAAGTTTTGACAGAATTCTTGTCCTTGGCTCCTGAACCAGCACAGGTTTTACAGTCTACATATTTCTTAACCTTAATCTTCTTGACAGCCCCCTCATTAATTTCCTCCAAGGTTAAGCCTACTTTGATTCTCAGATTGGAGCCGCGCTGTCCTTGAGATTGTTGTTGGCGACGACCTCCACTACTACTAAAGCCTCCACCAAAAATATCACTAAACTGGGAGAAAATATCCTCCATACTACCAAAACCACCACTGTTAAAACCACCACTTTGTCCATTAACCCCAGCATGGCCATATTGGTCATAACGGGCGCGTTTCTGCTCATCTGACAAAATTTCATAAGCTTCAGCAGCTTCTTTAAATTTTGCTTCCGCTTCTTTATCATCAGGGTTTCTATCTGGGTGATGCTTGAGGGCTACTTTTCGATAAGCCTTTTTGAGTTCATCTTTCGAAGCACCTTTTTGTACACCAAGTATGTCGTAATAATCTCTTTTGTTTGCCATTTTCTCTCTAATTTTTTGTCTTAATTTATAAGACAAAACAAACTGCGGGGTTAAATAATAAACTAGGGTTTACTGACCAACGACCACTTTGGCGTGGTGTATAATTTTATCGTTGAGATAATACCCTTTTTCGATCGTATCAATAATTTTTCCTTTGAGCTCTTCTGTTGGAGCAGGAATTTTGGTGAGTGCTTCATGCAGTTCAGGATCGAACTCCTCACCATCTGTTACCATCTGTTTGATACCCTGTTGTTCTAATGCTTTAAATAATTTGTTGTATACCAATACGATACCTTCAGGAAGTTTTTCTTCACTTTCTTCGCTTTGAGCTACTTTGATCGCTCTATCAAAGTCATTAACCGCTGGAAGCAATGCTGATAGAGCATCTCTTGCGGCTAGTTTGATAATATCTTGGCGTTCTTTGATTGTACGTTTTCTGTAGTTGTCAAACTCTGCAAAAATACGCAAATATTTATCTTTCATTTCGCCTAGTTCTTTTTCTAGACGTTCTTTATCAGAGAGTTTGTTGGTCGTATCTTCTTCAATAACCTGTGGTTCCTCTACTGTTTCTTCCTCTTCTACTTGGTTGGTCTCTTCAGACTGCTCTTCAGCATTTAGGTCTTCTACTGCTGCAGTCAGATCTACTACTTCTACAGGTTGCTCTTCTGCCGTTGGTTCTTCTGTTTCCTGATTGGTAACTTGATCATTTTGAGGATCCTCTACGGGAAATTCTTTCTTTTCCATGCTTACCTTCTATTTTTACCAGTCCTAATTATTTAGACTCAGGCTTTATTGGTTAATTGCTTCTGTTGTTACAAAATATATGCTATTCCAAAACTAGTTTTGGAATATTGCTACCCTCTCAAAATGTTTGCCAGCACCAAAATAACGACATTTTGTCACACAGCCCTCTATTTTGTCTACATAGCAGTGGCATTTGTTTGTCGTTTTGCCAGCCAACTATCAATAAATGTCTCTTCGGGATTGACAGCTATCACCATTCCTGCTTCATCAATTAAAAATGTGGCTGGAATTTCTCGTACGCCATACAATATAGCTACATGATCTTTTAGTCGTTTGAGATCTGAAACATGTGCAGGCCATTCTAGTCCATCTTTTTCAATAGCTCCTAACCAGCGACCTTTATTGGTTTCCATCGCTACTGAAATTATATGAAACTTGCTTTCATTATCAAAAGAAGCTTGACTGTATTTTTTGTATAATTTCACCAAGCTTTTATTGTGCTGGCGACAAGGCCCACACCAACTTCCCCAAAAATCTAGTAGCACTAATTGTCCTCGATAATCAGATAATTGGAGTGAATCGCCATTGGGCAAATAGCCTGTAAAATCTTTTGCCTCGATGCCCTTTTTTTGGTCAGGTGTCTTGTATAATTGTACAGCCCCCCACCCCAATATTAGCAATATAGGAACCCACCACCATTGTTTAAGGATACTTTTCATAACTCAATCTACTTTAACGTTGAATTCTACTAGGCTACTCATAAAATTGCCCAATAGCAAAATTGATATTGGGCAATTAATTCATAATAATAGTCCATAGATTATTATTGGAAGGTATTTTATTTACTGGTTGTTTTTTGATTGATCACACCTATTTGAATTAGGGCTTTGTGAGAAGCTTTTTGCTCGGCACTCTTCTTGCTATAATCTTCTGCTATAGCTGTAGATTTACCATCTATTAATACAGCTATCTTAAAACGCTCTCTATTGCTCTTTGTGCGATAATGTTGCAAAACATTGTACTCTACAGTACGTTGATTTTTTTGTCCGTATTCCAATAATTGGCTCTTGTAATTGGTATTGGTAGTCTCCAATTCATGAACATTCAAATATTGGCGAAGCATTCGATTTATAATGAAATCTTTGGTTATTTTATACCCCACATCTAAATAAATAGCACCTATAAAAGCTTCGAAGGTATTTCCCATCATCGTCTGACTGATTCGAGTTGCGCCAAGTTGGCGTAGAAAAATATCCAACTCCATCTGTGCAGCAATTTCATTCAAAGCTTTCCGATTGACCATTTTAGAACGCATTTGTGTTAGAAATCCCTCATCTTGGGTAGGGTATTTTCTAAACAAATATTCAGCTGTGATAGAATCTAAAATGGCATCGCCCAAAAATTCTAGGCGTTCGTTATTGGTAGGATAGCGTTTTTTCTTTGTCTTTTTCCCTTCTTCGTCTTTAGATACCAAAGATTTGTGGGTGAATGCACGCTTATAGAAATGTATATTCTTTGGAATAAATCCAAGAATTTTTGACAACTCTCTTACAAATGCTTTGTCATTAGAAAGGGTATAATTAAAAAATTTTCTGACCACAATTGTTATTTATAATGCTCTTGGTTTTAGCGGGACACCAGTGCACTTTTATTTAAGAACAACTCTATACTCAAATAGATCATACAAGTTATTTAATGAAGATAGAAGTCCAGATCGTTAGACCTCCTTACCGTAAAACTGCCAGTAGTGTGTTTTTTTTTACAAAAGAAAATAAAACCACAAACATTGGAATTTTAATACTATAGATCACCTCTAAGATAACAATTGTTACGCCATTTCTACACTATGTACTAGTAAAAAAGAAACAAGGCATAGAATAATCTATGCCTTGTCTTTATAATAACTATAGTATTTTGTCTAAATTCTAATTTTCTATTTGCTTAAAAATGATCGTAGAGTTATGTCCACCAAAACCAAAACTATTACTCAATGCAGTTTTCACTGTACGCTTTTGAGCCTTGTTTGGTGTTAGGTTAAACCGAGGATCAATTTTTTCATCTGTTTGATCATGGTTGATTGTTGGAGGTACTATATTCTCACAGATTGACTTTATACAAATAATAGATTCTATAGCTCCTGCGGCTCCTAACAAATGACCAGTCATAGACTTAGTAGAACTAATATTTAAATCATAAGCATCTTCACCAAATACCTTTTCAATAGCTAAAATTTCCATTACATCACCCAAAGGTGTTGAGGTACCATGAGTATTGATATAATCAATATCGCCAGGCACTAGCCCTGCACAATCCAATGCTTTCTGCATCACTCTGGCAGCCCCAGATCCTGTTGGGTCCGGTGCAGTGATATGATACGAATCTGAAGTAATAGCAGTTCCTACCAATTCGGCAT
The DNA here is from genome assembly GCA_045105775.1 of Aureispira sp. Lineage (GTDB taxonomy): Bacteria > Bacteroidota > Bacteroidia > Chitinophagales > Saprospiraceae > Aureispira. The sequence continues at coordinate 985 of JBGCDW010000233.1, read as the reverse complement.
AAATAGTAGCTCCACGAGCTTTAGCATGTTCATACTCTTCCAACACAATAGCACCAGCTCCTTCGCCCAAAACAAAACCATCGCGGTTTTGGTCATAAGGACGGGAAGCTTTGGTAGGCTCATCATTGCGTTTAGATAATGCTTTTAATGCACTAAAAGAACCAACTCCTACCTGATTGATAGAAGCCTCTGATCCCCCAACCAATAACACATCGGCTCGGCCTATACGGATAAGATCAAACCCCATACTAGCAGCATGGGTAGTAGAAGCACAAGCCGTTACTATTGCAGCTGTAATTCCTTTGAAACCATTGCGAATAGAAATATTACCTGCTGCAGCATCTACAATCATTTTGGGAACTAGTAAAGGAGAAAAACGTGGCGTTCCGTCTCCTTCTTGGAACGTAACAATTTCTTGATACAAAGACTCAAGCCCTCCAATTCCAGAAGACCAGAGGATGCCAATTTCTTCTTTTACTTCTTCACTCACTTTATCTAAGCCCGAATCTTTAATAGCTTCATCACTAGCAGCTAAAGCATACTGCACAAATTTATCGGTTCGACGCTCTAAACGACGGTCACCTAATACCTCTGCTGGTTTGAAATTTTTCACTTCACAAGCAAAATGAGTTTTAAACTTGGAAGCATCAAAATGAGTGATAGTATCTGCGCCTGATTTACCTTCCATAAGGCCTGACCAAAATTCGTCAACAGTGTTACCAATAGGTGTCAATGCACCTAATCCTGTAACAACTACTCTTCTATTTTGCATAGTTAGTTGAGATTATATCTATTAATACTTTGTAGACGTTTGTTTTCTAAAAAAACACTTTATTGTGTTCAATCAATAGACATTATCACGACTGGAGTTGTACAGAGACAAAAAGTAAGGTTTTTTCATCAATCAAGGCAAAAATTTAGTTCATAGCAGTGCTATGGAATCAATTTTTAACGATGAGTGAGGGAAAAAGATGCTTTTTTCGCT
>JBGCDW010000232.1:0-13781 GCA_045105775.1 Aureispira sp. | reverse complement strand
AGCACTGCTATGAACTAAATACGCTAGTACTTTTGTACCTTTTAGGTACAACCCACGCAGATCGCTTTGCGAGTGCCTTGATTGATGAAAAAACCTTACTTTTTGTCTCTGTACAACTCCAGTCGTGATAATGTCTAATACACGATCAATTTTTTACTTTTTTTTAAAACTTGATTAAGTTGATTGTCAATTTATTTAGAGCAAAGTACTCAAGAAGGTAATTGTTTGATAATCAACTAAAAGAAGATGTTTTTTAGTATTAGTTGGTACACTGTATCAACTAATCAGCTTAGAGCAAATTCATGAAGCATTATTAACGATAACTATCCGTAAAAAAATATAATGATTGCTTTATTGTTAACTTTTGAATTGAGATGATTAGCGATAAAATGAATTCAAATTTTTATTATTCTGGGTCTAAAAATGTGTTGCTGTAATGTATTAATTGTGAAAGGCAAAGGAAAATGATAAATTATTTTTGAAACTATGGCAAAGGGCGTTATATTCACATGTAACCGTTACCTCACTCTGTGAAACCTCATAAAATATTCCCGCTATCAACCACACAATCACTGTAGTTAAGTAAGAATTATGTCAAACGAGTCAACCATTAACTCTAGTTCTTTAACAGAAAAGAGTTATGCTGCACACAAAAATGTATTTCAAACCATCTGCAAGTATGGTTTAGTCGTTGTTGCAATTCGTTTGATTTCCAACCTATGGATAGGAAACAGCTGGCTTCCTGTTATTGCAGACCTAATAACGGGAATAGTAGTATTTATAGGATGGTTGTTATCCGAACGCTTAAAAGACTACACTATACTTACTTGGCCATTTATTATTCTTACCCAAATCAGTTCTTTCTTTTTGTGGTTTGGAATGGGAGGTTTGGCGGGACCTGCCATTGCTTTTAATCTTACCATTCTATTTCTTTATCTCTTGTTGGATCATCGAAAGCGTTATGTGCCTATAGGATTATGTGTAGTTGCAACTACACTAATGACTATTGCACTGGAATATTTTTTCCCAGAATGGGTCGTTCATTATAACAATGCTTTTATACAATCAATAGATACAGGAGTTGTTTTTATTTGTATGATAATAACAGTGACTTTAGTGAGTCGCTTGATCGTAAAACGTTATGATGCAGAAAAAGCTATTGCCATAGAAAAAACGGCAGCACTGGAGGATTTGCAAGAAAAAGATGCCATCCAAAAACAATTACAAAGCAAATTAGAAGCTTTGCAAACCCAATCCTTTTTAGGGCAAGTGCAGCAAGAAGGCATTCAAAAATTACTAGCACTTCTAATAGAAACAACATACAGTCAGTATGGCTTTGTTGTCCAAATCAAATCCAAAGAATCAGCACAAGAACTAGAAGTGTTGGCGGTTCGAGATGGCCAACAAAAACTGGAAGAAGCCCCCTTATTGCAAGCGGGTTATTGGAAAGGTAACAATGGCTTACACCATTTGCAAGATTTGGTAACTGCAATAACCAGCGATAAAACAGCTCAACGATTTCCTATTGTGCCCGCACAAGCACAAGATTTAACCGTGCTGGTTTGTTTTCCTATTTTATATAACAATGAAACAATCGGATTAATAGGAATAGCCAATAAGGAAGGCTATTCGGATACATTGATAGAGCGTGCCACACCCTTTTTGCCTATTTGTGGCAATATGCTGCATCATATCTATTTACAGCGTCAACAAACTGCTTACGAAATGGCGTTGAAGGAATCTAAAGATATAGCAGAACAAGCAGTAACCGCCAAAAATCAGTTGTTTACTAATATTTCTCATGAGCTTAGAACGCCTTTATCGCTAGTCGTAGGGCCTATTTCGGCTTTGTTGCAAAACGCAGCGCAAAATGGTATTGCCCAAGAGGCTCAAGAATCGCTTGATATGGTGTTGCGGAATAGTAAAAATATGCTGCAATACATCAATGATATTATGGATTTGGCCAAGCTCAATTCTAGTACCTTAGAATTGCATAAGCGCGATAATCACCTCTATACGTTTATTCAAAGCATCTATCAGGCTTTTGAAATACAAAAGAAATACAGACAAGTTGATTATCAATTGGTTTATAATGCCAACCGAGAATTAGTGGTTCAGTTTGATCCCAAGAAAATGGAGAAAATCCTCAACAACTTGCTCTCCAATGCTTTTAAATACACGCCTGATGGAGGTGCTATTACACTGAGAGTAGAAGAAGAGGAAGAATACTTATACGTAGAAGTAAAAGATACAGGGGTTGGGATTGCTGCAGATGAATTGCCGTATATTTTTGAGCGTTTTTATCAAAGTAAGAATGCGCAGCAAATTTCTGCCAAAGGAACAGGCATTGGTCTTGCTCTGGCGCAAGAATTGGCACAATTACAAGGCTTTCAAATAGAAATAGAAAGTATTGTAAACCAAGGAACGCGCTTGTTTTTTAGAATGTCTAAGAACGATATGGTCGTAGAACAGGTTCAATTGGCGGCATCAACTTCTACTATTGGGCAAGCAGAATTGAGTGAGAAAGACAGTAACAAGCCTTCTATCTTGGTTGTAGAAGACAATCACGATATGGCTTCTTTTGTTAAATTGGTTTTGCAGAATGATTACAACATCGATTTGGCAGCGAATGGAGCTATTGGTTGGCAAACACTGCAAGAACAAGAATCACAATACGATTTAGTGATTACAGATTTGATGATGCCAGAAATGGATGGCTTTGAATTATTGCGTCATATCAAATCCAGTACTTGGGGAAGTACTTTGCCAGTTGTTGTGCTTACGGCTCGTGCTGATAGTCAAAGCAAATTAGAAGCACTTACTATTGGTATTGATGAATATTTAACCAAACCTTTCTCTGTAGAGGAGTTGACCATTCATGTTAAGAACTTGATACAAAATGCTGCCATCCGTCAGCAAGTAGCCCAACAAACAGAAACAACACCAGAAGTAGAAGTAGAAGCAGAGGCTATAGAAGATGCCAATAACGCAACTAGAATTCCTTCTACGCAAGATGCGCGCATGACCGCATTACAACGCGAAAAAATAGAAGAAGCACAGCGTGTAGTGTTGGAACAATTGGACAATACAGAGTTTTCTGTAGATGATTTGGCGAGAGCCCTAATAACCAGCAAGCGGCAATTGTACCGTTTTATGCAGTTGCACACAGGATTGACACCGCTCAAGTTTATCAATGAAATTCGTTTGCAAGAGGCTAGACGCATGCTCGAACAGGGGATGTGCAGTACTGTCAAAGAAGTCTCTTATTCTATTGGCTTTATGTCAACACGCCATTTTTCCAAAACCTACAGCAACCGTTTCGGAAAAAAACCATCGGAGTATCTGCGTTAAACTAAACCATGAGTCAATCCACTGAAGGGATGACTCATGGTTGTTTAAGTACTTACTTGATTTTTAATACCACTACTGTTCGTTTATCCGCTTCCTGCTTCTTCTTTTTCTTATCATTCTTAAAAATAGAAGCTACAGCATCCACACTATCGCCAAGAGCCCCACCATCAACACTGCCTGATTCTCTGGAGTGATCTACCGAAACATTTCCATTTTCATCAGCAGAAGCACTGCTAGACTCTGCCGAATAACTCATGGTACCCATATTGCGCAAGGCATCGCCAACAGATACTTGATCCTTGCTAGATTTTAGTATCAATCGGTAATAATCCTTGCGTTTGTGGTATTTGACCATGTAGTCAGCCGTGCGTTCTTTGGCTCCTATATGAATGGTTTCTTTAACCACTATTCCTTTTCCTGTTTTTACATAAAACTTAAGTTCATACGAACGTCCTCGATTGAGTCGGAGCTTAAAATATTTGGCGTAGTCTTCATGTATAGCTTTGCCATCTACCCAGAGTTGTAGAGGCTCCTTGGTCTTGAAGGATACTTTGGAGTATTGAGCAAACAAGGTGGCCGTAAATAATAAAAATGAACTGGCTAAAAGTAATTTGAGTAAAATTTTCATTGTTGAAATTTAAAGTTAGAATTTAGCTGGTTAGCTACGGAGCGTAGCGCGCTAAGGGTAACTATTTATTAAAAAATTGGCTAACTGTTTTCATTCTACAAAATTTGCATCCAACAGTTGATTTTTGATAAAGTGACTATATTTGAATAGGGTTGTTTTTGGTGCAATTTATATGGTTTTTTAATCTTTTTTTATTTTAAATAAATGATTATCAATGTTTTATTTTGATGCTAAACCAACTCATAATTTATTTTATCCTAACCCAATAAAGTCAAGCGCAAGACAATGTAGTAGGATTAAATACACCTGTTATCCAAATAAACAATCACGCAGTATTTTGATAAAAAATGGAACTAAATTGGGCAAAAGTGCATTACTATTGTATATTTAGATAAATGTCTAAATGTTTTTTAAAAACAACCAATATATTATGAACAGAATAATGCATTCCGCATATCCACTTATTGTGGTTCTAACTTTGATTACCTGCTCTCTTGGCACCAATCTCTATGGACAGGATAAGGCAGCAGTAGGGCATTGGCAGGGCAAACTAGAGGTGAATGGGCAATCCATTCCTGTTATCTTTCATATTCAGCAGGAAGAAGGCAATTGGGGAGCTACTTTTGATAGCCCCGATCAGATGGTATATGGTATTGCATTTGACAAGATAGAGATCAAAGATTCCACTATTCGGCTGGAAGTTAGTGCTGCTAAAATAGTGTATGTGGGCAATGTTCAACAAAAGGGCGAACAAATTGTAGGAGAGTGGCTGCAAGGCGGAATGGCTTTTCCGTTGACACTGACCAATGATGCAGAGGCAGGGCCCAAGCGTCCCCAAACCCCCCAAGCCCCCTTTCCTTATGATGTAGAAACAGTAGAGTTCGCTAATAAGAAGGCTGGGATTAATTTGGCTGGCACCTTAACGCTACCTGCTGGGCGACAAAATTGCCCTGCTGTGGTGTTGATTTCTGGTTCTGGGCCACAAGATAGAGATGCCACCGTTTTTAATCATAAATCTTTTTGGGTGATGGCCGATTACTTTACACGTCACGGAATGGTTGTATTGCGGGTAGATGATCGCGGTGTAGGGGAATCAGGGGGCACATTTGCAGGCGCAACTTCTGCCGACTTTGCTACTGATGTGGCGGCGGCCGTAAACTACCTCCAAAAACATCCCCGTGTGAATGCCAATAAAGTTGGTTTGTTGGGGCATAGCGAAGGTGGTTTAATTGCCCCAATGGTTGCTAGTACCCACCAAGATGTTGCTTTTGCGGTACTACTGGCAGGGCCAGGGGAGGCAGGGCGCGAAACCCTAAAGCAGCAAAATTACGATATTACCTTGCAAAAGACCCAAGACAAACGATTGGCCAAAAAGCAAGCAAGAGCCTTAGACAAAATTTATACAGCAGTCTTAGATGAAAAAAATGAAGACAAGAGCACTACAGACATTCTAGCCTTATTAAAAAAAGATTTAGCCAAATTATCAACCAAAGAGCGCGAGCAATTGGGGTGGACAGCCGTGAATATGCGTAATTTGATTGCACAATTGAGAACACCTTGGCTGCATTATTTTTTGAGTGCCAATCCTGCTGATTATCTTCAAAAGGTAAGCTGCCCTGTATTGGCTATTAATGGCGACAAAGACCTACAAGTACATGTTAAAAATCTAAAATGTATTGAAAAGTCCCTCAAAAAAGGCAACAAGCCGTCCTACAAAATACAAGCTTTCCAAAATTTAAATCATCTACTACAAACCTCAGAGACTGGAGCTATTGAGGAGTATGTAGAAATTGAAGAAACGATCTCTCCTAAGGTATTGGAGGCTATTCATGAATGGTGGCAGGAGGTGGAAGTGTATTGACGCTTATCCCGAAACGAAGTTCACGCAAGTAATAAAATTCGTTATAATGTCTATTGTCGAAAAAGAATTTTTGATTCGAGACTCTGCCAAGTCTATAAGCATAGCGGACTAACGCATGCAAATAAAGAGTGCTTTTTTATATTTGTTTATTGTAAGAATACACCTAAAGCTACACGCCATTCTATAAAGTGACGAAGTTGTAAGGCCCCTAATAGACTTGTTTGGTAATTGTAATCTTTTAAATCATTCAATTCATCTTCACCCGATATGACTATCGCTGTAGGCATAAGGATAATACTATGGATATCAGCAGAGATAAGAAATTGATTGCCCATAACCAATCTAAAACCTATTCCGAGTTCTGCTCCAAAAGTTATATGAGCAATATTTGTTGGGTTATAATTGGTGGTATTGGGAGTCAGTAGTGCTTGGTGGGTATGAAAAGTATGTAGCCCAACTCTAATAAAGGTACCAAGAGGGGCTAACATATAGGGTTTTTTCTTGACAGGATAAATATCTAATCCAACATTAAAATTTTGGGCAAAAACTCGATAGTTATTATATTTATCATCGTCTAACCTACTTCTTACCTTCAAAGAAGAATACTGATAACCTGCATTAATATTGGTTTTTCGACTTAGTATATAACTGTAGGAAAGAGTAGGTTTGAATGCCAATACATCAAAAAAGGAAGGTTCTGCCTCTTGAAAGCTATTAAAACCTATACTAGGTCCAATTTCCAGAAAGTGACGTTTGCCCATATATCCTGGTACAACCTGTGCAGCCATTGTCTGGTATAAAAACAGTACAGAGAATAGAGTAAAAAGGAATTTCATTGTGTTATAAGATTAGTAAAATGTTGAGGTGATTTTAAAATTGAGACAAAAGAGCATAACATTATTTGTTAGGTTTTATTTTAGGCTCTTTAGTTGGTGTCTTAATTTGTAGCAATATATCATATACATGTGCATTGAGAAATACTTTTCCCGCTTTTCCTCTATAGTATAGATCTTTAATAACCTGATAACTGCCTGTACGTAAATCAAATATTACTGCCCAAAGGAAAGCAGATCGACCAAATTGTTTAGCATTGACCACTCCTGTACACAGCAAGTAAGGAGTATTATGTTTTTTAATAACAGCTTCTACTTGTTCTTGATTGTAGCCATCTGAAAAAATATTACCTCCAAATTTATTTTGCTGTGATAACCATTCAGCAAGTACGCGCAAGTCATTTAGTCGCTCTGTATCATTGGTGGTTAAACTATTGTAACTGAGCATGTGTACATTTAATTCTGCTCTTTTAGACAAATCCTGTATTCGTTGAACAAAATCAATTTCTCTCTTTTCTCCCTTGAGATAATTCATTTTCAGTGGTTGTGCCCAATCTTGTTCAATATCAATATAGAGCGGATTATACACCAGAATTGAATCAATACCTAAATTTAAATAGCGACGTTTACCTCTAGCCTTTAGCTCGCGCTTTCCTTCTTCTGAACGTTCATATTCACGGCGTTTTTTGTAATTAGCACTATAACGTTGACCGTTATCAAACAGTTCTTGAAAGGTTGAATCTTGATGAATGTTGGACAAAGCATATTTGAAATAATCCATTACTACACTATCTTCCTGATGAATGAAGAGGCTATCTGATTGCTCAGACGTAACAGTTTCTTGCTTACTAGTTCCTGTATCGTCAACAGCAAATTCATTCTGTTTTTCATAATGAAAGGCTAATTCTCTAAATAAATCAACCAAAATAGTGTTAATCTCTTCATCTTCTGGATATTCTTGTTTTAGATTCCACGTATAACACAATGCATAAACATTAATCTCATTAGGTTTTAATTGCTCAAGGAAGTAGTACAATTGTTGGGAGGGGCCTTCTATTTCTTCATACAAGTCACTATCCATAAAAACAGGGACATCACTACTCGTATATTCACTATAAGGCTTTACATTCAAGAATTCATTACTAAATTTGGTGTAGCTGTATAAAACTTTGAGCTTGATTTTTTTGAGATACTTGCTTTGAGGGTATTTTTGTTGAAGTAAATGTGCTGTGTAAAATGCATCTTGAAAACGCATCTGGTGTAAGTGATAATAAGCCAATTCAAAACGGGCAATATCTCTTAACGTCTCAAACTCTTTCTGTGAGCGTACTATATAAGATTGTCTACCCTCATTGCTATGACTGATAATTGTCTTGGCTACAGCAGCACGACGTTTATCAATGCTTGGATGCGTACTCAAAGACTCATTTTCTTCGTAATCCACTAAAATGGGACGTATATCCTTTTTAGCTAAAAATAAGCTATCGGCTAGTTGCAATTGATCCATTTCCAAATCTTCCTTCTCAATAGGAAGCGTATCAAAAGGTAGGTAAGAATACTGTAATACATCAAAAGTACCATCCAAATCCTCTAAGTTGTAGTTGCTTTTTAGAAATAATTCTAACCCTTCTTTATCAGCATGAGTTTCCAATTCCTTAGAATAGTGATTTTTGTCAAAAAAATTCTCATTGAGTTCAGTCTCTGAAAAAACTCGTTTACGTTTAGAAAAATTATCAATCTTCGCAACTTTCAGAAACATATCTAACGCATGGCCATGACGCACATGTGTAATTTCGTGCGCTAGAATAAAAGCTAGTTGTGCTTCGGATTGGAGTTTGGCTAATAATCCAATGTTCACAAAAATAATCCCTTGATTGGTAGCAAATGCGTTAACTACAGAAGAACGCACCGCATAAAAGCGTAATTTTTTGCGCGTAATAGGATCATTTTTGAGTAGTTTATCTGCTATTTTATTTATATAAATAGTAATAGGATCATTGTATAAGACAATAGAACTGTTCAGCATATTGTCAACTATAAAATTACTTTCTAGCAAGAACTTATCAGTTGCTTCGTTCTCTATTCTTTCTTTTGATGGTTCAATAGTAGTTTTTTGCTGTTGGTATTTCTCTGAGGAAAGAGTAAGGAAATCCACAGGGACAGTACCCTCATTTTTTAATAATTGATAGTTATTAAAATCTTGTGCTTGAATGGATAAAAAACTACATAAGAGTAGGATTGTGAGGCAATGGGTAGGTTTCATGTATTTGTATAATTATACGTTTGATTTTTTTGGTAATAGACATTATCACGACTGGAGTTGTACAGAGACAAAAAGTAAGGTTTTTTCATCAATCAAGGCACTCGCAAAGCGATCTGCGTGGGTTGTACCTAAAAGGTACAAAAGTCCTAGCGTATTTAGTTCATAGCAGTGCTATGGAATCAATTTTTAACGATGAGTGAGGGAACCCCGAAGGGCTCACGAAGTAAAAAGATGCTTTTTTCGCTACGAATTTAGTCGTGATAATGTCTAATATTAAGGTAATATTTTTTTTGAAAAAATAATAGATATTAAATGAAATCCTTGTTTGATATGCTCTTAGTAAAGCACCTTGTTTTTTTTGGAGTGTTTCAAAGACGGCTAGAAATAGATATAATAAGGAGAGTGGGAGATGAAAATTGATCTTTGACGTTTTTCCAGAAAGTATCTCTTAGCTAAAAATCATAAACCCAAATGATACTTAAGGTACAACCATGCAACAAAATTTGTAATAAACTCGTCAGATGTTTTGGTTAAAAGTTGAAAAATAATTGTTTGGAAATCTTAACTTTGTCAAGCGACAGTTTTATTTGTTGTTCTTACAGTATTGACCCCTAAGAATGTAATTATTATGAAAAAAGTATTTCTACTATGTTGTCTCTTAGTTCTTTCCTTGCTCTTATTTAATGGCAAAAAGACAATTCAGTACAAACCTGATACCTTTTACTTAGGGGGGATTCAAATTCATGAAGCCAATAACAAAGATTGGATTAATAATTTGAAGCAAGCAAAAATGAATACTGTTGAGGTAACGGTTTATGCCAAACAAGGTGCTTGGGATAGTGATTCCTTGCATTTTGACGAACCTAGTCCACGAATTATGGACGAAATTAGAGCGGCCAAAAAAGGAGGGATGCATGTGGCTTTGTTAATGCGGACACATTTGGATAGTAATTTTGCAGCCAATAAATTTATCTGGCATGGTATGATTCGCCCCAAGGATGAGGCCACTTTAGAGCGTTGGTTTGCACGTTATCAAGAATTTATTTTGCAATGGGCCAAAATTGCAGAGGAAGAAGGGGTAGACATTTTTGGAATTGGAAGTGAAATGAATGCCTTATCCTCTACCAATCAAATACGCACTATACCATCTTTGCATGTCTATTATAATGACAAAGAAAAAAGAAAACAATACGAAAGCCGCGCTTTTAAGTATCAAGACTCTCTATTTCAAAAAGATCTGTGGGTACGTGATTTTGAAAATTATACCAATGTGGAAGCATACTTGGACGATCGCATAGAAGTGCATTACAACTGGGCGCAACAAGCAACTTATGCGGGCCAAAATAAACGTCTAAAACGAATCAATAAACGTCGAGCACAATATCTTATTGCCTGGAAAAAACTAATCAAAAAGGTACGATCGGTATACCGTGGCAAATTGACTTATGCCGCTAATTTTGATAATTATCAAGAGGTGGCTTTCTGGAAGCAACTCGATTTTATTGGTATCAATGCTTATTTTAGTTTGCGCGATGCCAGTACTACATTTGAAGATAGCAGTCAGTTAAAAGCACAATTGAAAAAGGGCTGGGACAAGGTATTTGGCGAAATTCAAAGCTATACTAAAAGTAAAGGCGTTAAAGACAAGCCTTTGCTCTTTACAGAATTGGGGTATATTAGTCGCGAAAATGCAACCATTGAGCCTTGGGCGGGTTTTGGTTTTTCTGTAGTAGGGAATAAAGATGATGAACGTTTAGTGCGTTGGCAAAAGGAAACCAAAAATTGGGAAGAGCGTCGCTTGGCTATGGATGCTTTGTATGAAGTAGTAAAGGAGCAGCGTCTTAATTTAGAAGGGTTGTTGTACTGGAAATTAACGAGCCACGATTATCATTTGCCCTACGAGCCTTTTGCCCTGCACCTAACACCAGAGGCTAAAGATCCGCTACAAACAAGCTTAATGCGCTTTAGTGAATTGGATGATTAGTAGGCGCGCAACATTATTGTAGGCACACAAGATTTTGCGCACCTACAATAATAAAAAAAGGAATTCTCCCATATGGGAGAATTCCTTTTTTATATTTTCAAATGATTGTTCTAATTGCGTTTTAGCACATCAGGATATTTTGCAGATTGTTTGCTTGGGCTAATCCATGGCGGAATCGTATGTCCAGAACCACCAATGTACGATACTTCGCCATCTTCGGCTACTGTAAACTTCCATTCGTGGAATTTTTGACATTGGTTTACACAGTTACCAAACTTAACGCTATAAACCATATCCCAACCTTCTTTGGTGCGCTCAATGCCAATATCATTGCCATCACCATAAGGTAAGATTTCTTCAATAGAACCTACTCCCTCGCTTGTGAAAAATTTCATCATCAGAGCAGGCATATTTAAAGGCTCACGAGATTGAAGCACCAATCCAGCACGCTCTTCGTCCAAATAAACCATACGTGTCATTACTAAGTTGTATTCACGAATAAGGTTATTGATAGAAACACTACCTGTTGTATCTTTGCGCTGCTTAAGCGGTGCTACCCAAGGAGCATCGTGCTCAAATACCAAAATAATACTCTCTACATTGGGTACAGGGAATGAACGAACATTGTATTTAGCAGCTATAGTATCTATAGCGCCATAGTCCGAAGTACGTACAGCTACCAAAGCATTATAAATGGCCTGAACTAATTCATCTGGAACACGAACAGTCTGTCTAGAAATACGTTGCTCCTTATTGATAAGACGCAATGCCAAACGAGCGGCATCTTTTTTGTAAATTACTTTGAGATATTTGGGCAACAAATTATCATTGACAAAGAATTCTGGAAGATCTTTCATGATTTCCAGTTCACCCTTGCCTTTGTTTCTTCCACTTCTTCTACCCTTACGTTGAGCATCCGCATCTGCTGCAGTCATCAAAAGAATTAAAACCATCAACGCCAAGCACTTGGTGATACCAGATTGGAGTATATTTCTTACAGCCATAAAATTTTAGTTTTTAATCAAAAAATCATTTATGAGATTTAAATGAAGCAACATCCTTGAATTAAAGATAAGACTTTATATTTGTGTTTCAAAGCAATGAGTAGGTATAAAAACGGTTGATTACAAAACCAAAGATTTCCAATCGAGAAACATATAGCAAATAGAATGGAAATTTATACTATAAATATAATGTAGTATTACATGGATATTGTTCGTCAAAATATAATGTTCATTACTTCTTTTGTCTAGGACTATAAAGCCAATTGCAACATATTACCTAACGTACAATAACTGTAAGATGTTGTATGCTATAGTTGTTTTTAAGGCTGCAATTGATGTATTTCTTCTAACAAGTCTTTTGCTTTTTCTTGGTAGGGAGACGTGGATTTTTTATTCAGAATTTGATGTATTATATCCTTTGCTTGTTCTACCTGTTCTTGTTTAAGCAAAGTTAGTACCAAATACCATTCAGCATCTTGTTTTTTCTTGGCAGAACCATTTTCCAATAAGAATTGCAGCTCGTCTTGTGCTGCTGCAAACTGGTCGGTCATCAAATAAGCAACGCCCAAGTACAAGGCAACTTCTTTGTGATTGTCAGGAGCTAATTCTAAGTAGTGGTTAAATAATAAAACAGTAGAGGTATACGCTTCTTTGGAGTACGCTTCTATCGCTTCATAATACAATGCTTTCTGCTTTGCTACTGCTGCGTTGTCAGGAGTAGCTGCATTGCTTCTGTACCCTTCGCGGGTTACTATAAATTTAGGTATAACAAAATTTTTAGAAAATAACTCATCAGTAGTTAGACGAGTAGATATAACTTGATAGATTAATGGCACAAAAGCCAAAAATACTATTGCAATTATAGTATAGCTTTTTAATTTAATCATGATAATGCTCTAAACAATCGAACGTGAAACAAATGGTAAAGGGTTTTTAAATGGCAAACACATCTTGCTATTCTGTGAGTAGGGGAGTATCACAAAGAAAGATTCATAAAGGTTAAGACAAAGATACATTTGTCTTGGTCAAAAAACAGTAATGTTATTGCCAAAAGGGGGTATATTCTTGCCATTTTTTGGCTTCTAAGCAAGAAAACACAACAACAATAAATAAATGTAACAAAAATAAAGCCTATCCAAATACAATAGTGTTAGGGTTTACTTAAAATTGAACTTCAATTTATGGAATGGAGGCTAGATGCAGAACAACTACAGCCAAGAGTCATTCAAAAGCTTTTTAATGGCTATGTTTTTGTCGGAATATGCGAATGGTTCTCACGAAACGAAGTTCACGCAAGTAATAAAGTTGTATGGTTCACTGTAGCATTTTTCTTTTATCTGCATCATCAAAATACGCACAGCCTCTCCTAGTAGGCACATTTTTGTTGCTGCCGCTAAAGAAAAAAATCAGAACAGCTCTCTTTTCATAAATTCTATGCGGGATAACCATTACTGTTTTTTTTAAATCAATTATTAATTGAAATATAGAAGTTAAACAACTTCATAATGTAAATAGCGTTTTTGATTTTTGTGCAAAGCATGGTCTTTTTTTAACAAGGTACCTTGTATCTTGCCAACAGAAGTATGATCCGTAGAGTATTGTTCAAATCATATAACGTTTTTTGATCGGTATACTAGAATTATCTGATGACTACCCTAGCTCTTTCTTAATTTTAGCCAGATGCTTAGGTTGTTATTTTTTATAAAGTTATATCTATTAATAGACATTATCACGACTGGAGTTGTACAGAGACAAAAAGTAAGGTTTTTTCATCAATCAAGGCAAAAATTTAGTTCATAGCAGTGCTATGGAATCAATTTTTAACGATGAGTGAGGGAACCCCGAAGGGCTCACGAA